>JBOGQV010000227.1:0-2968 GCA_050749145.1 Nitrosotalea sp.
GTCTTTGACAGTCCAGGTGCATATGTAGCAGTCAATCATGACTATGCAGCAATCTTTACAGGTGCGGCCACAGTATTTGTCGCAGGTGACCCATTCAACTTGGGATACAATGCAGGCGATATGCCAAACCCATCTGACGCAGTACCTCCAGTAGGTATGAACTCAAGTCCACAAAAGGAAGTAGTTCACTGTCTATGTACTGACGATCAAGCAGCTGCAATTGCGAAATCGATGAGCGGGTAAACCCCCAAACCTTTCTCTTTTTGTTTTTAAATAATTTTTTGCCATTTTGCTTGATCATGTTTTGATTTAGAAATTTTGTATCACTAACAAAGTTAGCGAATACATATAATCTCTAAATCAAACCGTTTATTGAATATGAGCCAAACCTTGTGGCAAGACAAGAAAATTTTGATATTATCTTTTGTAACTGCTGCTACAACTGTTATTGCTGGAATTTATCACCTGCAAATGGCTCCGGGATCATTGTCACACAATTTGGGAGAGGGTATACTTTTCCTAGTTGGTGGAATACTGCAAGTCTTTTGGGCAGTTCCAGTAATAAAACGATGGGGAAAGGTGTGGCAAATTATTGGAATTGTCGGAACAATTGTCTTTTTTGCATTGTGGCTTTCAGATAAACTTCATCTTCTTCCAGAAAGTGGTGGACCTTCAGGTCACATGCCGCCACGAGAACCAAGAGGCAACTTTACTGGTGGTGAATTTCCAAAGGGTTCTGCACCAAGAGGGCTGGGACTGGAAATTGGTGGAATAATGGTACCGCCAATAGAAATGTTCCAAATTGCATTCATTGGGTTGTATGCTGTCTTGAGCAAGATGATATCTTCAAGACAAAACAAATAACAATTTCATTATTTTATAATGTTGCAAAAAATGATCTTGGCAATGATTATATTCTGTCCCTGATGGCCTTCTTTTATGTCGATGGATAAATCTGTCTTGATCTGTGATCAAGTAGCACCAATTCTAAATGAAATATTGCAAAAAAACGGATTAAAGATAACATACGAGCCAGAAATTACTCCGGACCAGATAAAAGAAAAAATCTCTAATTTTGATATAGTTGTGGTACGAAGCAGAACAAAAATTACAAAAGAAATGATTGACAATGCTACACAATGCAAAATAATTGCACGTGTGGGAGTGGGCCTTGATAATATCGATGTTGATGCAGCCAAAGCAAAAGGCATACGAGTAATCAATGCAGTAGAGGGTGCCATGAATGCCGTTGCAGAACTTGTTCTGGGACTGATGCTTTCAATGGCACGAGAAATTCCACGGGCAGACAGGGAGATACGAAACGGCAAGTGGCTCAAAAAAGAACTCATGGGAAGTGAACTTTCAGGAAAATATCTTGGTATAGTGGGACTGGGCAACATTGGAAAAAGACTTGCAAAACTTGCACGAGGACTTAACATGAATATCATTGGCTTTGATGTAATGCCAATTGCAGACGATTTTGCACGTGATGTGGGTCTGATAAAAGCAGACATTGACACTTTACTTTCTAGTGCTGATTACATCTCATTTCATGTACCGCTTACTGAGACTACACATCATTTGGTAAATGCTACAAGACTTTCTACCATGAAAAAGACTGCATACATCATCAACACTTCAAGAGGAGAGATAATTGATGAAGATGCACTGTATGATGCACTCAAAGAAGGCAAGATTGCAGGTGCCGCACTTGATGTGTTTGAAAAAGAGCCTGCTGTTGGCAACAAGCTTACTACACTTGCAAATGTTGTATGTACTCCACATATTGGTGCACAAACAAAAGAGGCACAGACACTTGCTGCAAATGTAATTGGCGAAAAAATAATCATGATTCTTCGCGGCGTTATCTAGTGTACGCACAAAAACAAACCGTACAAACCTAAACTCGGATAATTCCTTTTTGAATCAGATATTGTATAGACATACCAAAATCATTGTCTGAGATGGAGTCATCTGACCACCACTGGACATTTCTTTTGAACCATTGTGGTATGTGTACTTGGTCTGTCTGGTTGTAACCTGGAACGTTGATTATGTCATCGTTTATCAATTCGTGGATTATTCCAGCATACGATTTGTCAGTAGGAGATCCTTGCTGCAATGTCTTTACAAGTGACTTGAACTCTGCGGGTATGGCAATTTTTCCAGAATCTACAAGATCAAAAGAAACACTAGCAGTGGCATTGGAATATTCTGCATCAATTCTGTATGTCCCAGGGCTAAAAGTTGTCTTGTAAAATGGAAATGGTGAAGTTATTGTACTGTTTAGTTTGTCTATTGGAAGATTAATTGGCGCGCTTGTCTTGTTTGAACTGTCTGTGATATGTATGACTATACCATGACTTGTTATCTCTGACACTTGAAAGTTGATTGAAAGAAAGTCACCATACTCGTAAACGTGTTTGCTAGTTGAGATCTCAAGGGACGGTGTTGCAAAACTGTATTGTGCTCCGAGAACTAGGGATATTATGCCAACAAGCATCAAAGTTTGTCTTTGCCAGCTCATGGGAATTAAGAAAAATTAATTTCATAAATAGGCTTCCTTGACATTTGATTTATTTTGCAAGTAAAACCCTGCCTAATTTTCTAACAGAATATAAAGGGTAAATCTGTAGTGCCGAGTATGCCTAGCCGACAGGATCAGATCTGGATTAAGATGTGGAAGGAAAATTCCCCAGAGCTTAGAGCCAAGGCCATACAGTGGAGAAAAGAAAATGCTCTGATGCGTGTGGAAAGACCAAGTAGAATCCAGCGTGCAAGAAGGCTAGGATACAAGGCAAAACAAGGAATCGTTGTAGTAAGAATGCGTGTAGGAAAAGGTAACATGCGCAAGAAAAGACCAGTGGCTGGAAGAAGACCAAAACACCTCGGTGTATTGCGAATCAAGCCTGCACTTAGCATGCAAAGAGTTGCAGAACGCAGAGTACTGGAAAGATTTCCAAACATG
>JBOGQV010000228.1:0-2770 GCA_050749145.1 Nitrosotalea sp.
ATTTCCAGATTTGTCTGGGTCCAAGTTGCTTATTCTGATGATCTCTTCTGCATACTTTCCTGGCAGTCCAAGTGTTCTTCCTATCCATCTTACAACTGGAGTGGAGCTTGTTTTGATCTCTTCAATATTTTCTTTTGTAACTTCTAAAATATTTAATCCAGAAGAAGGAGGTGGAATGTAATTGAGTCCTACTGCAAGCTTTCGATGTCTTACATCAATTGAATGCAGAAGGGAAAGAATTTTCATCTCTTTATTACACAATATGATGTTGCCATCTCCAAAAAACTCCCCAACTAGGATAAATTCTTGGTCGAACCCTGAGAATGTTACATAAACAATTCGTTCGCTTCCAAGCTGTTTGATCTCTGTTATCTTGCTGCGCAAAAGATCATTTCTTAATCGTTTTATCAACCGGTTCTCCTCCATTTGATTTATTTTTATTCCAGTTGTCCACAAGCCAAAAGTAGAGAACATGATGAGCAGATCAGGTTTTTCTGCATGGTGTAGTTTGAAAAGAATACTGTTACGGCTTACGCCATAAATATTGCTTACATAATAGTCCTTTACTTGTTTATCCATCTCCGTAATCAGGTAGCGCAGTTCTATACCTGCAAGTGTCATGATACCTAATTCTTCTGGCCATTGATTATACCTTTACTATTGAGATTGTAACCAAACATTTTAAACGGGATTAAACCGAGTGATTTTGAAAATTTAGTTGACAAGACATCCAAAGAAAAAAGAAGATGAAAATCCAAATGTTGATGATAACACCAAGGATAATCCTACAGGGATGCCTGGCCAAACCGAGGAATCGCGAATAAAAGGTGGACTAGATAAATTATTCTGGCTAAGAGTAGGTCTTGGGGTACTAGCGGGTGCTCTCTCTGCAATTATTGGAAGTGGTTCTACATTTTCTATTGAATCATCTAGAATAGGACTGGGATTTGGAATTATGATAATACTGTTTATTGTTTCATATGCAGCAGCAAAATCCATGAGGATTCCTATTGCCGCATCAGAAAAGAAGAAATTGATTACAACTGGATATGGCAGCTATTTTCTGATGTTTATTTTCTGCTGGATTTTGGTAAATACACTCATCCATCCAGATGTTGGAATCGCAACTGTCAGGTAGTTCTAAATATTAACCAGTTTTTTAGTAAACTAAATGTGGCAACATCGTACTCCTGGGATTCCAGATGAATCATTTGATAGAGTAGAAGATGTTCCAATTACAAAAGAGGAGATACGTGTAATTCAGGTAAGTAAGGCAAGATTATCGTCTGGACAGATAGTGTATGATGTTGGATGCGGAAGCGGATCAATATCAGTTGAAGCTGCACACCAAGTGGGATCTTCTGGCAAAGTCTTCTCAATAGACATTGATCCCAATGCAGTGGAACTTACAAAGAAAAACTTGGACAAATTCCAAATCTCAAATGTGTCTGTCATCTTGGGAAACGCAATGCAAAAAATTGATGATCTTCCAATGGCTGATGCCATATTTATTGGCGGCACGGGTGGGGAGACTGCTGATATAGTAAAACTATGCGAATCAAAACTAAAACAGGGGGGCAGAATAGTAATTGGAACAATTCTTGTTGAAACACTATACTCTGTACTAAATACAATTGAGAAACTAAAATTCTCATCAGTTGATATAATTCAGGTAACAATATCCAAAAGCAAAAAAACTTCTACAGGTACCATGTTTCTTGCACGAAACCCTGTTACCATAATATCTGCAACCAAATCTAGATTTTAATTAGGTACAATTTTGATGGAATTGATGTATGATCTTGTTTGTGTAGGATGTGGTCCCGGTGACCCCGAACTTTTAACCGTAAAAGCAGTCAAGGCAATACAAAATGCCGAAGTAATTGTATGTCCTACCGCCAAAGAAGGCAAACCCAGCATTGTTTATTCAATAATTGAATCACTAGTGGACAAGTCCAAAAAACCCGAAGTTGTTAACTTGGTCTTTCCCATGGTTAAGGAAAAAGGTACTCTGGAAAATAGTTGGCTACAAAATGCCCGAGTCATTGCAGAAAAGGTTCTTTCTGGAAAAAAAGTAATCTATCTTACAGTGGGGGATCCATATCTTTACAGCACATGGATCTACATTGACAGAGAATTGCAAGCAAAATATCCTGCAATAAAGATCAGCGTAATACCTGGAATTGTATCCATGTTTACTTTTGCATCCAAAGTGGGAATTAGTCTTGCGGAAGGTGCAGAAACCATGGCAGTGATTCCATCTTGTTATGATCTGTCAAGAGTCAAAGAAACTGCAAAAAATTGCGATACCATGATCTTTCTAAAAGACGGAAGATACTTTGATCAAGTCATATCATTACTTCGAGAAGCTGGATTTCCAGACAGTTCGATTTTTGCAATTGGACAAGACATAGGGACTGATCAGGAAATAATTAAAAAGTTAACTTTGGGTCAAGTTACTACAGATACGATGACTACAAAATATTTTTCAATCATGGTGGTCAAGCGTGCCGGTTTTGTCGATCCTTCGTTGACAAAGTGACGACTTCGATGCATCGACTTGGAGGATTAGTGGTATATTTTCCACGTTTCTCTTCACCGCTTCACTTGCATCGCCTTTAGAACTGTCAAACCTTGACAGCCCTCGCAGAGACTGGTTCATAACTGCAACAACATCGCGGTCTAACCATCTCTGGCAAGACTCACACCATAGCTCTCTGTTCTGATCCAAATTTTTCCATGTTCTTTGTTCTTGGAGTCTCTTTCCGCA
>JBOGQV010000229.1:0-1540 GCA_050749145.1 Nitrosotalea sp.
GCGCGATCTCGATCGCCGCGCCGGCGCCAACGCCGCCGGGCGCGGGTCCCTCGCGCAGCATGGCGTAGCCGGCCATTTCCCCGCCCCACTCCGCGATGAGCACGGTGTACGCCGGATCGGCGAGCTCGGCGCCCTGCTGCGCGTCGCCGAAGGCCTGGCCGAGATAGGCCGCCAGGTCCTCCGGCCGGTTGTCGGGCCCGAAGGTGTCGGCGAACGCCGAGGCGGCGAAGACGGCAAGCGCGCGCGCGTCCGCCGGCACGCCACGCCGGATGACGAGGTGCCGTACGAGAGCCTCGGACAGCGTCATGGGGATTGAAGATAAGCGCCGCGGCCGCAGAGCGTCACGGCACCGGCCTGGCGCGCGTGTGCTCCGCCGGCGCGCCGGGGGGCGCCGGAATGTCGAGTCGGAAATCGAACTCCTGCTCCACCATCTGGCGGACCTTGTGTCCGACCACGTTCGCGGCGAGGAATCGCATGCCCGGCAGCGACGCGCGCACGGCGAGCTCGAATGCATCGTTGGACGACGCAAGCACCTCGAGGCTGGTCGAGTCGGCGCGCCCGGTCGTGTCAATGACGAAACGTGTCCGGACGACTCCCTCGATTCCCTGAGCCAGCATCTGCGCTGGATAGATCGGCGCCGCGCTCCCCTCCACCCGCTGCGCGCTCTGCTCGAGCGACAGCACGGAGTAGACCGAGTCCGCGAGCGCCGTCCGCGCCACGGCGGGCTGCGCCATGTTCTGCCTCCCCGACATGCCTCCCGAGTCGTGCTCGCGCCGCGCTTTCGGCCCGCCGGCGTGCTGTCCGAGTGGCGACTCCGCGCCGGTCGCCGGCCGCCCGACATCGACCGCGACGAAGTGAATCTGCTCCACGGTGGCGTGCGCGGGGTGGCGATCGGGAGGGGGAAGGTAATAAAGCTGCTGACGGGGAAAATCGAGCAGGCTGGAACGCGGCCCGGTGGCGTAGAGCGCCGCGCCGAGAAACGCCGCGTGTGCCGCGACGCTGAGCAGCGCGCCGGGCGCACCGACGGCGCCGTGGGAAGCCGGTTGGAACCAGGAGAAGCGCATCGTGCCATCCTTGCAGGCACTCGTCGCGTCGGAGCATCGGCCGTGCCAGCCGAGCGTCCGATGTCGCTACCGTTCCCCGCCGAGCTTCTCCAGGGCCGCGCCGGCGACGCGATACGTCGTCCAGTCGCTCATCGGGACGGCGCCGAGCGATTCATAGAAGCGAATCGCGTCGCTGTTCCAGTCGAGGACCGCCCATTCCAGCCGCCCGTAGCCGCGCTCGACGGCCAGCCCCGCAAGGTGGGCGAGCAGCCGGCGGCCGATCCCCCGGCCCCGCTGTGGAGGGAAGACGAACAGATCCTCGAGGTAGATCCCCGGTCGCGCGAGAAAGGTGGAGTAGCTGCGAAACCAGAGCGCGAACCCAGCCGGTTCACTGCCGCAGAACGCCAACACGACTTCGGCCGCGGGCGTCGCGCCGAAGAGCGTTTCGCGCAGCAGCTCCTGGGTCGCCACGCACTCGTGCGGCAGCCGCTCGTACT
>JBOGQV010000230.1:0-1659 GCA_050749145.1 Nitrosotalea sp.
CGCGCGGATTGATCATAAACAGGAATATACTTTTTGATGTCGGGATTTCAGGCCCTATTGCAGGCCTCATCATAGCAATAATTGTCTCCACATATGGTGCATACATTTCTCCCACGATACCAAGTTCACAGGCCCATGATCTTTTAGAAAAATCAGGTCTCATGGAAATACACTCTAGCATAATAATGGATGCAACAATCGCGCTTGTTGGAAAACATGTACCAAATCAGGAACTTGTCATGTCACCAGTTTTGTTAGCAGCCTGGTTTGGGTTTCTCATAACATTTCTCAACCTACTTCCAGCATGGCAACTTGACGGTGGTCACATTGCAAGAGCAACATTCGGTGTCAAGTGGCATAAAATTTTGACATATGCAAGCATTGGGATTCTTGCTTCAACTGGTTACTACATTATGGCATTGTTTGTACTAATGTTTAGTATGAGAAGTCAAGATGTAAAACCATTGGATGACATATCACCATTATCCAGAAAAAGAAAACGAATGTTCGGATTTGTCATTGCACTTGCATTTCTTTGTGCACCATTACCATTTTCCATTTTACCTCAGTAAGGTATGAGAACCATCAGAAATAATTGAAATCTTTTGTCTATCGCCATATGTTTTAAGAATGTAATCTATGCTTTCTTTTGCGCCACTAAATGGAGTCAACTCAAGTTTATCCTTAGTGTAAAGATACGGTAAAATTGATACGATGCCTATTCCAAATTTTTTACGCATTTCTGTTAAGAATAGCAGATCTTCCATTCCATCAACATACTTGGAAGGATTTTTCAGCCTATCCAAACTCATTCTTCCTTCCACATATTGTTGGATTGCCTCAGAGCCTAATCCATTTTTACATTCAGCAAGAAGAATTACCAATCCTTCTTCTTTTATTGCACCTGAACAGTTCCAGATGGAGGAAAGTGACCCACTCAAGGTTTCATTACTTGCCTCTTTTCCAGTACTAACAATTACCACTCTATGTTTTTCTATCTCATGCATTGCAATACTTGATAATGATTTTGTAAGTGAAAATGTTGATGATGGATGACCAACAGCAATATCAATTATTCCTGTTGAGCTTGCCACAATTTCAATAGTAGATATTTCAAACCCATCGGTAAATTTTTTTGCAACTTGCATTGTTTGTAATTCATAACCAGGAAGTGGAAGATTTCCTTCTCTTTTTTCATATGCTTCGAGCATATTGTCTTTTCCAAATCTTCGCAGTAGTTTGGTGGATATGGTATTATATCCAAATAGTCCATCAAACTCCATTTCCCCAATGAAAACTAGATTAGCATTAGAAAATTGAGATGTATCAAATTCAGATATAGAAATTGTAGGATCAGCAAAAACATTTTTTATGGAATTCAAGTTAGCTTTATCGACTAAAAATTTTGGTTTTGGAAGAGATTTCTTTGTGTATACATCTAACAAGACAGAAATAATTTTTTGAATTGTTTTAGAATGCTCCATTATAACAAATTCTGTTGGTTTTGACATATCAAGAGATTCTAATTTTGAAGCAATCTCAGAATCACTCAAGTTTGTACCTCCAGACTCTATCTGTTTTTCTAAATTCTCTGCTCTAACATCAAGAACGACGTCGGTTGGTCCATAGCTAAGCCAAATTTCAGGCATACCATACCGA
>JBOGQV010000231.1:0-2809 GCA_050749145.1 Nitrosotalea sp.
TGAAGATTTTTTGCAACAATTTCAGCTTCTGATTCTGCACTTTGTGCTGTTGGCGGAAGAGGCCTGTTTGTCTTGGGATCAATAAGATAACAACAATCTCCAACTGCAAAAACTTCAGGAAAATCAACTGCTTGAAGAAATTCGTCTACCACAATTCCACCTCTGTTAGTTTTGAAGACTGATTTTTTTATAATGTCTACAGGTGTAACACCTGCAGTCCACACCAAGGTTTTTGTCTGTATTGCACTCACCGAAGATTGCTTATTTGGATCCGTAGTTGGTTGAGCATCTTCAATTAAAACTTCATCACCAGTAAAACTAGAAAGTTTTGTACTGACCTTAACCTCTATTCCACGTTCATGAAGTTTTTCCAAAGCAAATTTTGCAAGTTTTTCATTAAAGCCCGGAAGTATTGCTGCCATCGCCTCAAGAACAATAACTCTAATGTCAGTTTTTTCAATATTGGGATAATATTTTCTGGCATCATGTAGCAAGTCCATTAACTCTCCTGCAGTTTCAATGCCTGCAAATCCTCCCCCGACAATTACAAAAGTAAGCAAACTTTTCTTGAGTATTGGATTGGTTTCATTGTCTGCTTGCTCAAGCATATCTATGGCTCTATTTCGTAATACTACTGCATCATTGAGAGTCTTCATTGAATAAGCTAATTTTGCTAATTGATCCATTCCAAAGAAATTTGTCTGACTGCCAAGAGCTAGGACGAGATAATCATAATGTAGTGAAATTCCCCGTTTCTCTTTTGTACCACTAAGAGTTACTGTTTTGCCATAAGGATCAATGTTCTTGACTTCGGCCTCATAGAACTTGGTCTTTTTTAACAAAGTTCTGACTGGAATTACAATATGTCTAGTCTCAATTGTTCCAGAAGCTACCTGGGGAAGCATTGGCGTAAACAAGAAAAAATTGTCTTCACTTACTAGACTAATCTGTATGTCATTTTCATTTGAAAAATATGATTCAAGTTTTCTTACACATTCTACCCCTGCAAATCCTCCTCCCAAAACAAGAATTTTAGTTTCTGGCATTGTACTCACCTAGTGTTATCCTTGGGGATAAAAAAGGTAGTAATGATTCTCAATTTACTCTATTGGAACATTTGAGCGAAAGGTAAAATATGCTGATTTATGAAGTTAGGATATGAAGAAAGAGTACATTATTGTCAGAATAGACGCGTCACCCGATGGTGCTCCATATGTGATAGTCTCACTTTCTACATCTAAGGATTTCAGAGAACAAAGCACACCTGCATCACCATTTGGTGCTGGGGGAGTAATGGGCTTTACAAACATGGATGATATGGTAAAAAACCTCAACAAAATGCTGTCTGGCGGAGGCATGGGTCAAGCAGGTTCTACAACCTCAATCAAACTGGATATGCACGAGTACAAGGAACTAAATCTTGCAGTAGGAGACAAAGTCTACCTAGAAATGACAAGAGCAGAAACTACTGGAATCTAGAAAATATTCTAACGAGAAATTTCTCTTCTTAGAATTTGATACGCTCTTGCAGCGTCTTTTTCATGTAATACTGCTACTATGTGATCCTGTCCGAAAAACGCATTAAAAAGCTCGATTCCATTATCATGTAGAATCTCAGATACGTATGAAACCACCTCAGAACTATGTTCGGATTCAGGAATGTTTATGGTTATCTTTGCCAATCCAGTTTGAAAGAAATTTCTATGGGATGAAAAAGATTCTAGGATCTTTCTTACACCACTTATGTCCTCAGTCAAGAATCTAAAAGAATCAGTAGATCTGAAAAACTCGTAATCTGGATCGATTCTCATAAATCTATCCATCAAATCAACCGCATCTTTCATTTCAAAATCCTCCGAGAAAAATTTTATGTCTACAATTCCATCAGTCAGAGAAAGTCTTGCATTTTTTAATACCGTATCATTTTGCATATCATCTTTCTTTTCAAATGAATCTGCATATCTTTTGATTGCAACCACAATTGTATTTGGATTGACTGGTCCTCCTACTAGAGTCTCGATTTCGTTTTGAAGTTTTATTGCAAGTGATGTGTAATTTATCAAGCCCATCTTGATGCAGTCGTAAATGGATCTGTTTTTAGTAATTATTTCCTTGACTGCATCAGGAACCGAAAGATTTGAGGTTCGCATAAGAGCAAATTATACTGGTAATTATATTAATTTATGTAATAAGATATTTCTTTATCAAGTAATATTTATATAATGTCATATGTATTACATAGTATGTATAACTATGACATGAATGAACGAGATGAGTTTGAACATCTCTTCCAAAAAATGATGAGACCTTTCAAGGGATTGGACAAAATTTGGAACGACATGATCAGCTCTGAGGACGCACAGACATTTGGTCCTTACTATTATGGGTACTCCCTGACTGTAGGACCTGATGGAAAGCCTGTGGTCAAAGAATATGGAAATGTTCAACCAGGTCTTACCCAAGAATCCGATACAAGAGAACCATTTGTAGATGTTATCGTAGATAACAAAGAAAGAGTTCTCAAAATTGTGGCAGAGATGCCTGGGGTAGAAAAGAAAGATATCAAGATCGAAGTGGTAGGACGAGCTGTAAATCTTGATGCAATAAATGGTGATAAAAAATACCATACAAAAATCCCAATAAAACAACAGGTTGACGAAGATTCTGTCAAGGCAACATTTTCTAATGGAATCTTGGAAGTGAAGTTCAACCTAAAAGATTTGGATCGACCGCAAGGGAGAACGGTGCAGGTCGATTAACCTTATTTTTTGGTGATAGAATTATGAGCGAAATTATATTAAAAATTGCA
>JBOGQV010000232.1:0-1584 GCA_050749145.1 Nitrosotalea sp.
CAGCTGCACGGCAAACAGGGAATTCACGATCCCGGACTCGAACAGGCTCGCTTCGTCGTCCAGGTCCGCGACCGGGACCGACTCCAGGATGAAGCTTCGGATGCTCTGCTTGATTCGGTCCTGGTCCGCGGCGCTCATGCGCTCCTCCGGTTGCGTGTGACGCCGAGGTGGCCGACGCGGCCAGGGCGAAGCCCGTGCGTCGCGCAGAAGTCGTCCCAGGCGGCGTGCAGGTGCGTATCGTCGCTAAGCAGCAGGCCGCCGTGCGCGAGCTTGGGCAGGGCCTGCTCGAACTCGAACGACATGTGCTCGTAGGAGTGATCGCTGTCGTGCAGGAACACGTCCACGTGCTCGAGCGCGCCGAGCACTGCGGGCAGCAGCTCGCGCGCGTCGCCGAGGTACAGCTTCCAGCGGATGCGCAGGTCGTCGGGCACGGCCCAGCCGGACGCGCGCCCCGGCGGAAGCAGCGAGCCCTGCTGCGTGTTCGGCAGGTCGATCGAGTGCAGCGCGCCAGCGCCGTTCGCGGCGAGCGCCAGCAGGATGTGGGCCGACGAGACGCCGCTCGCGACCCCGGTCTCGACGATCACGCGCGGCTTGAGCGCACGCACCAGGACATAGAGCTCGATCACCTCCGAGAACGAGTACTCGATGTCGCGGTGGCAGCGCGCCAGGTGCGCCTGGAACCCGTGGTCCGCGAAAAGCTCGCTCCGGTAGCGCATCACGTCGGCGTAGCGCAACTCGGCGTGGCGCGACACCCGCGCCCAGTGGTGCACGCCGTTCCAGGCGCGGCGCGGGCTCGCGCACGCGCGCCACAGGTCATGTGCCCGGATAAGCATGGAATCCCTTGCCGCTCTTGCGTCCCAGGTGGCCCGCGTGCACCAGCTTTCTCAGCAGGGGGCAGCAGCGGTACTTCGGGTCGTGAAAGCTCTCGTACAGCACGTCGAGCGAACGCATCACCGTGTCCAGGCCGATCAGGTCGGCCGTCTCCAGCGGCCCCATCCTGTGGCCGAAGCATTGCTTGAAGATCAGGTCGATCTTCTCGGCGCTCGCTACCTGGTCCTGCAGGACGAACGCGGCCTCGTTCATGAACAAATGGGAAATCCGGTTCGACACGAAGCCGGGCAGGTCCTCGACCACGATCGCCTCCTTGCGCAACGCGGAAAACAGCCCCAGCAGCGTGTCGACGGTCCGCTCCGAGGTATGAAATCCGCGGATCACCTCGGCCGTCGGCATCAAGTGAACCGGATTCATGAAGTGGATGCCCACGACGTTTTCGGGCCGGCGGGTCGCGCCGCCGATCTGCGTGATGGAAATGCACGACGTATTCGCGCCGAAGCAGACCTCGGGCGGCACGATCCGGTCCAGCCGCTCGTACAACGACTTCTTGATCCCCCAGTCCTCGGTGACGTTCTCGACGATGAACTCGCACGACCGCAGCTCTTCGAGCTCGGTGGTCAGGACCAGGCGCTGCAGGACCTCGTCTTTCGTTATGCGCGGCAAGGTCTTCGACAGCAGCGGCACGCAGCGCACGTTTTCGAGGACCGCCGCTTGGGCGCGCGCAAGCACGTCCTGCGCGACGTCCACCAC
>JBOGQV010000233.1:0-1910 GCA_050749145.1 Nitrosotalea sp.
CTGCTGTGGGCGGCCATGCTGATCGGCGTCTGGCTGGCGTTTCTGGTTGCGCCGCTTGGCCTCCTGCTCCTCCCGCTGCTGGCCTTCCCAACGGCCTCGATCTTCCGGATCGCGGTCCTCGTAGTTCGCGGCGGCCCCGTGTCACTGCGGGACGGTCTCCTGGTATGGCGGACCGATCCGGCGTCGATCCTGCTGGTTGGCATCGTCATCCTCGGCTGCCTGGCTGTGTTCCTCGTGAACATCGTCTCGGGAATACTCGGTGGAGGCGTCATCGGATTGGTGGTCGCGACCGCGGCGGCCTGGGGGGCCGTGATCACCTGGCTGATTTCCTGGACGGTGTGGCCGCTCCTCCTCGACCCGACCAGGGCGGATCAACCTGTTCGCGAGCGCCTGCGGCTGGCGGTCCTGCTGGTCCTTGCCTATCCGATTCGGCTGGGGGCGCTGGGTGCGGTGCTCGCGGCGATCCTGTTGGTTAGCACGATGGCGCTCATTGCGCTGATGACGATCTCCTTGGCGTTCGCAGCGCTCGTTGCGACACGCTACGTCCTACCCGCCGCCGACAGCCTCGAAGAACAGATCCGGCTGTGAGGAATGGCGGATCGAGCTCCGGCCTGCCATCCCGGCGAGGTCGTCAGGGATGCGCCGCTGCTGACGACGGCAGGTGTCGGGATCGCCATTGGCGTGGGCACCGATGTCGTTGTCGAATCGGCGGGCCTCGGCGGGTCCAGCCTCAACTTCCCTGGATCGTGACTTCAAGGTCCCCGTCGACCTCGAGCACGTCGACGACCACATGGTCGCGGCGCTTTCGGAACCGCAACGACACGCGTGCGTCGGCCACCCGAAGTCGTCTCAGCTCCAGCTCGTCGAGGAACGCCGGTAGGGTCGGGCGCTGGACGCGAAGCTGTCGCTCGAATGCGTCAGGTTCAATGCCGAGGATCGACTGGAGCAGGTACGGTATCGCGCCCGCCGCCCAGGCTTGCGGGTGGCAGGCAACGGGATAGCGCACGGGCACGCCAAAGTCCTCCCGGCGGAAGCCGGAAAACGCCTCCGGCAAGCGGTATTCCTCGAATGGCATCGCGGCCTCGAGCAGCGCGGTGAAAATCGACAGCGCCGCTTCGTCAAGTCCGTAACGTCGAAAGCCGGCCGCGATGATGGAGTTGTCGTGGGGCCATACCGTGCCAAGGTGGTAACCGATGGGGTTGTACCGGGGCTGACCGGTGGCGAATGTGCGGACGCCCCAACCGGAGAACATGCGCTCGCCCATGAGTAAGTCGGCGGTTCGTCTGGCGTGGTCGGGATCGGCAAGTCCGCTCCACAACACGTGGCCTGGATTGGAGGCCAGGACCCGACATGGCTTGCCGTCGCCTTGGAGCGCGAGCGCGTAGCCAGTGGCGTGTCCGGTCCAGAAGTCCCGCTCGAACCGGGAGCGGAGCGAGTGCGCGGCCGTCCGCAGATCGTGGGCTCGCTCAGGATCACCGTCGCGCTCGAACAGGCTGGCCATCAGGACCATGGCTTCATGCCAATAGCCCTGCACCTCGACCAGTGCGATCGGTGGACGGCCGAGTCGGCCATCGCGGTTGACTATGGCGTCGCCCGAGTCCTTCCAACCCTGATTCGCAAGCCCCTCGCCTGAGCGACTCTCATAGGCGAGGTAACCGTCATGGGCCGCTGCGTTGGCGGCGATCCAAGCGAGCGCGGCGTCGACGTGAGGTCGTAGCTCGCGGAATAGGGACAGGTTGCCTACCCACTGCGCGTGCCTGCCAAGGGCCACAAGGAACAGCGGCGTAGCGTCGATGCTGCCGTAGTACGGCGTGTGGGGAATCCGGCCAGTGCGAGCGTATTCGCCGACGCGGAGCTCATGGAGGATCTTGCCCGGCTCTTCGTCCCGCCACGGATCCACCACTGTGCCC
>JBOGQV010000234.1:0-1783 GCA_050749145.1 Nitrosotalea sp.
ATAGTTCCAACTGGTTCTGCATTGACTATAGAAAGACAAGTGCCAGCAGTTACAGAAACAACTGTGGACCTAGGGTAGAGGATGATATGATTTGAAGATCATTACCTCCAATCCACTTGTTCTAATTACAAAATTATCCAATAAAACACGAACATTTGTAGCAGTAAGTGTAATTGCATGCCATGGTCTATTTCTCTACGAACTCTTGCCAGAATACCTGTTTAGTTTTCCCACATCACTATACTATTTTGTGCTGCCAGTTGTTGCCATCGTGGGAGTTCTTATTGTCATCCCTAAATTCATGGCAAAAAAATCACCAAAACAACCCAGTCAAGGCATAGATCAAGGTATCCTGCAAACAGAATCACCAATAGAAAATGTCTCTTTTGAAGCGCCAAAGCAAGAAAGCGGTATGATGATGACAAACAATCCTGGTGGAATGTCAGATATCATCATGCCATCACCTACATCAATGTCAAGTGAGACAACTTATGCTCCAACAATGGCACAACAACCAGTAGTAGACGAAAATGCTCTCAATGATATGGTAACACGTGCTGTAGACCCATTTCAAAGGGAGCTAGCAAGAATGCAGGATACGGTAAGTGATGTTAGAAGTGAAATCAATTCAATTCGAAGTACGATTCAGGATCTGACACTTACATTTGAAACATCATTGACTGATCTAAAGGCATTTCAAGCAGAGATTGCAAATCCACTTAATTTTATGCGCAAGTATTTTGATTCAATGGACATTAAGGGACTCTCAGACCCAACACTTCCATTACACACAGAGCAACCACCAATGCATCATGTAAACAACTCTCCAGAAAACTCCGTGCCAAATAATACAGAGCAACAAGCAGAGACTGGAATCGCAACAACAAATAGTTTACCTACAATATCAACACAGAAACAAACCGAAGAAGTCCAATCTAAACAAGAATTTCAAGAATCTCTCCCATTCAATCAATTATTCAATGGCAGTCTTACACTTGGCAAACTCATGAGCACTACGACAATTTTGGAGGAGATTCTCCAAACTGTAGACAGGGGTTCAATTGACATTCTAATAGAACAGTGTAAATTTATGGGGTTAAGACAAGAAGATGAGCACGTCATATACAACATAATCAATCTGATGGACCAGTCAGGGCTATCAGTCAAGGAGATACTCATCATGTTATACAAGTTTGGCAAAGTCATGGGAATAGCAGACAAGGAAGCTGACTTGACATATGCCAAAATAATAATGAATCAAGGAAAATCACATGGCTCATTGATGACAGTGGAGTCAAAGGAGAACTAGTATGGGATCAGCAGTTTTTACAGAAGCAATTCTCATTGTAGCTTCGGTTATCGTAGCTGCAGGCCTTGCAGGTGTTGTTATGACAAAGGTTGGCACATTCCAGTCTACTTTTACCCAAACAACTGAGAATCAGAAACAAACCATACTAACAAACATCAAAATTCTATACGCTCAAAATCCAACATCTACAAGTGTAAGCGCGTGGGTGAAAAATATTGGGACGTATTCGATTACAAATACACAAAATGTGGATGTATATTTTGGTCAAACTGGTGCAATGCAGAGAATCCCATACAACATAGGATCTCCGTCATGGGCATTTTCTAGTCCAGTAACTAGCTGGGACAAAGCAAATACGATACAAATCAACCTTTCAGATTTATCGGCCATTCAATGCAGTAGTGTATATGAATTACAAGTAACAACACCAAATGGAGTTAGCGATGAATACTTCGCTACATTCTGCTAGGTGAT
>JBOGQV010000235.1:0-6257 GCA_050749145.1 Nitrosotalea sp.
AGACGATTCTGAGTTGAGAATCTCTGGTTTTATGGCCAACATAAAGTCTCCAGCAGATCTTACTCTTGGAACAAGAGCAAGAATTACAGGTTATGATCAACGTGGAATAATAATCGAAAAGCAGTAAATCAAATTTATTAAACTGATTAAAAAAAATCAAAAAATCTCTTTTATAATATTTACAATGACATTAGGTTGTAATGTCTGTTGATGTTGTTTGTGGAAGATGCGGAGCTAAAATTGCAAATATGCGTATGTTAAAATCAATAAAAGATGTAATGCGTCCATATAATAGCAAATGTCCATCTTGTGGACAAACATTATCTCCATCTGAATTTAGTGTGGATGTACAGAAAAACTGATCTAAAAAGCTTCCGTAAGATCAAATTAGTCAAAAATCTTAATTACTGATGCCCTCTAGACAATTCCATGGAACTGAGTGAGGACTTTGGCGATCCAAAACGTGGCGGAATATTACAATCAGCATCAAAACGTGTAAGAATGATTTTCTCTGTTATGGCAAGTCCAAACAGAATTGATATTCTACGTATCTTAAACTCAAAAGGACCTCTTACTTATTCTGAATTAAAATCTCTTGCCGGTTTCAAATCAAAAAAGGAGAGTGGCAAGTTTGCATATCACTTGAGAAAATTACTAAGACAGTCTCTTGTAGCCCTAAACAAGTCTGAAAGGAGATATACTATTACTAACTTGGGAAAACTAGTACTAAGTCTTGCAAGACAGATCGAAGAACGATCTATCATTGAAAGTGGCAAGATGTATGTCCGAACCTCACATGAGTCAATAGAAGAATTCAATTCTCATAAGATCATTCAATCATTGGTCAGAGAAGGTAGCCTTCCACTTGAGCTTGCTCAAAAAATAACTGAAGAAGTAGAGAATAGAATATACAAATTTCAGACATCTTATCTTACATCTTCACTTATACGTGAAATGGTCAATTCTGTCCTCTTAGAACAAGGCCATGAAGATTATAGGCATAAACTGGCAAGATTTGGATTGCCTGGTTATGATATCCATGAGATGCTAACCAATGTGGATGGTATCCATAATGGAGTTGAGGGTTTACTATTTAAAACAGGACAGAATGTATTTGGAGAATACCTGGTCTTAAACACTTTACCTAAGGATGTAGCTGATTCCCATCTCTCAGGAGATCTTCACATAACAAATGCTGGATTATGGTCGCTTCTACCAGATACGATATTTGTAAACATTAAGGAACTTATCGAAGAAGGCGTTGACTTGCGAGGAAAATTCTTGGGTGTAACAAGAACATCGTCACCAAGTTCACTAGACGATCTTTTTACTTCCTTGTCGCTACTAACATGTCTTCTCATAAAAGAAGCATCACAAGAAGTAGTTATGGATGGATTGGTTGCTGTATTACAAAAATATTCTAAGAATTTACCTGAAATTGAAGAAAAACTTGCAAGTTGTTTTGCAAAAATATCTACGGGACCCAAATATGGAAAGAATGGAACACTTGCTTCATTTAGAATTTCTATTGGAACGGAACCAAAAATAGTTGGAATTATTCTTCAAGCCTACAAGAAATATGTAAAATCAACACCACTTCCTTCCATAGGACTAGTAATTGATTATGAAAAAGCCAAGATAAGTGACTATTCAGAAATTTTAGCCGATGTAATTGCATTAGGTGGACATGTTATGTTTGCTAAAGGATTAGTATCCAACAAAGGATTAGCACGGGGTGATGCCAAGAATGTTGGAACAACCTCGATCAATTTGGAATCTTTGTCGATCAATATGCCGCGACTTGCTTTTGAATCAAACAAAGATGAAACTTATTTCAGAGCAAGATTAGCACTATTAATGAAGCCATCATTAGCAGCTATGTCTCTTAGAAAGAAGGAAATATCTGATCTAACAAGACGCGGTCTTAATCCTATACTTGCAAACAATACGCAGTATATGCAAAAGGGATCAGTGACTCTGGTTGTTAATCTGATCGGACTTAAAGAAGCGGTTTATGGTATTCTTGGATATGAAAATAACAAGGCTGGACACGAAATCCTGGCTAAAGTGATAAACACTGCAATGGAAGTAGCCACAAAGAAAGGAAAGGAAATGGGAGATAATGTTATCGTAACCATGACTGAGAGTGATGCTGCAAGTCGCTTCTCGTCTCTTGATGGTGAAAAATATGGTAAAATGTCAATTAATAACCACGCCATGGGAGAGTCATATTCAGAAGGCATTATTCTTGATGCCTCTGAGATAATAGAGATGAATCCTAAGAATGAAAGGATCGTTGAATCAAACTATTTCTCAAAAATTCTCAATGGTGGATTATTAGTTCAGTTAAAGATCCCAGATACAATGGATTCTTCAGGAATAAAGAAGGCAATAGAGAAAGCAGGCGATCTATTGGGATCCTTCAGACCTATCAAAAAGGTGTCTATATGTAGTAACTGTGGACTTAAAGAGGAAAAGATCGCTGAAAAGTGTTCAGTGTGCAAGTCACCTTACATACTAGCATAACTTTTGCTCTATGCACGACTAGTGGTTTACTGAACAAAAATTTTGAATTAATCTAGAATTTATATTAAATTTTTGATGAATTACTGAAAATTTATTTTGCCTTGAGATGATCTAATACTATGGAAATTGTACCGGTGTCAATAAAATTGATCCAAAGTTTAGCTTTAGAAAATTATTTTTTGCCGCAGTGTTTATTTAACTCCCATTTGATAGGGTTGAGGGGAGTAAGTTGACAGATTTTTCACAAATAGAAAATTCGATCTTGCAAGTAAAGAAACGAGATGGTCGAGTATCAGATTTCCAACGAGATAAAATTTCAAATGCAATCTACAAAGCACTTGTTGCTTGCGGAAGATCAGATCATGGATTAGCAGACAAGCTAGCGAACCACGTTCTTACAAAACTCGTGAATCGGGGATTTTCCGGCTCAGAAGCACCAAGCGTCGAAGATGTTCAAGATATGGTGGAGTCTACTCTAATTGAGGAAGGACTAGGTGAGATCGCAAAGGCGTACATTCTGTACAGACATGAACGACGAAGAGTTCGAGAAGAAAAAATGAAAGTTTTAGAATCCAAGTCTCTTGATAGCGTGGCAAAGAAATTTGATCTTAATTGCTTGAGAGTCTTGGCATCACGATATTTGCTTAGAAACAACAAAGGTCAGATAACTGAAAGTCCAGGCGAAATGTTTGAAAGAGTCGCTATTTTGGTAGGTATTGCTGATGTAATTAGAGATCCTTCAATATTTCAAATTGAAGGTGGCAACACCCAGAATGTAGAGGAAGCAGTAAGATATCTAGACAAACTTGATGACTTTGACTATAAATTCAAGATAGGAAAATACTATCTTAACAAATATCACTTTAGATCACTGATAAATCACTACATAGATTTGGCAAAACATGGCCAGATGAAAGTCAACTTTAGAGAGTTGTTGACCATGTTAGCTGCAAACAAGTTTGAACAATATACTGAACGCATCAAAGAAGCTGCAGATTTGATGGTTGCTCAAGACTTTTTGCCAAATTCTCCGACTATGATGAATGCTGGTGCACGTCTAGGCCAACTTTCTGCATGTTTTGTTCTTGCAATGGAAGATGACATGGAAAAAATAATGAAGTCATCCTCTGATGCTGCATTGATATTCAAATCTGGAGGTGGAGTAGGTATCAACTATTCTGATTTAAGACAAGAGGGAGATATGGTAGCCTCAACATCTGGAGTCGCTTCAGGTCCTGTCTCTTTCATGAATATCATCAATACTGTTACTGAAGTGGTCAAACAAGGTGGAAAACGAAGAGGTGCAAATATGGGAATCATAGAAGCATGGCATCCGGATATTGAAAAGTTTATCACTGCAAAGACAAAACCAGGTGTTCTTGAAAACTTTAACGTAAGTGTGGGAGTTTGGGAAGACTTTTGGGAAGCACTTGTTAATTCAGCAGATGGAAAATTCACTCTTAGAGCTCCAAAAGATAAAACAGCTGTAAGAGAAATAAATGCACATCATCTAATCGATCTGATTGCCCTTTCTGCATGGAAGAGTGGTGAGCCAGGATTAATTTTCTTTGATATCATAAACAAGTACAATGTTTTTGCAAAAGCAAGAGGCCAACCAATACGCGCAACAAATCCATGTGGAGAACAAAGTCTCTATCCATACGAATCATGCAACCTTGGTTCGATCAATCTATCTAATTATGTCAAAAGAAAAGCAGATGGTCAATACGAATTTGACTGGCAAAGATATGAAGAAACCATAAGAAAGACAACAAGATTCCTTGACAACATAATAGATGTCAATACATACCCAATTCCAGAAATTGACAAGGCATCAAAAGACTCTAGAAGAATAGGACTTGGAGTAATGGGAGTTGCAGATCTATTGTTCAAATTACGAATTCCCTACAACTCACAAGAAGGATATGAATTCCAAGAGAAACTTGCTGAAGCACTGACATACTATTCTATGGAAGAAAGCATTGCACTTGCAAAGACACGAGGACCATTCCCACTCTGTTCAAAAACAGAATACCCAGAAGGTAAGATTCCTGTTGCTGGTTTCTATGAGAAACCAAAAAGCGCTCGTACTTATGACTGGGATGCATTGATTGCCAAAATCCAGAAACATGGTATCAGAAATGTTCTAACAACAACAGTCGCTCCTACTGGTACACTATCAATGATATCTGACTGTTCAAATGGAATGGAGCCAATGTTTGCTCTAGTCTTTGAAAAGAGAGTAACTGTGGGTAGATTCTTCTATACAAATAAAATCTTTGAAGCAGTACTCAAAGAACATGGTCTATACAATGATCAAATTCTAGAAAAGATTGCAAATAACTATGGTTCTGTAAAGGGAATAGCCGAAATTCCAGAATGGATGCAGAAAATATTTGTTACAGCAATGGATATTCACTGGGCTGATCATTTGATGGCTCAAGGAGTATGGCAACGCTGGATAGGTAATGCAATTGCCAAGACAATAAACATGCCAAACGATGTATCATCAGATGATGTAAAGGCTGCATATCTATTAGCACATGATCTTGGTCTGAAAGGAATCACTGTATTCAGAGATGGTTCAAGACATGAGCAAGTGTTGCATATGACAGGAAATAATGTTCAAAAGAACTTCCAAGTAACCCCAAGTGGTTATGTAACAGACTACATCTCAAAGAATGTCACAAACGCATATCTGAAAACTGAGATAGAAAGAGCACTTCAGATAAAAATTCCAAACAATGTGGTATCTTCTCCAGCACCTGCACTTACACAAGAACAAATGGAAGAAAGACTGTGTCCTACATGTAAAAACAACTTGGTATTTGCAGAAGGATGTAGTGTGTGCATAGAATGCGGATATAGCGGCTGTACATCTGGATAAAATTTTCTCCAAAATCAAAACTCTTTTAGTATCTTCAATTCCTGAGGGTATTATTGAATAAGAGAATCATCGGTGTTGCTATTGGTGCAGGAATTGCAATAGCCATCGCGGTGATTTTCTTTGTATTATTGCCACAATTACAAACTGAACCACAAACTGGATCTTCATCTATAACTCAACCCGGAAATTCTTTACATAATCCAAAACTTGGTCTTGTTATCATGCCACCTACTCAGAAACCGACTCTTCAAGAAATCAAAGATGCGTATGCTCAAGCAGCATCAACAGGAATAGGACGAAGTAATGTCTATCTTTCTTGGCCTATAATGGAACCAAAACAAGGCGCTTACAACTGGGGCTATTCAGATATTCTAATGGGACTAAATCGTGAGCAGGGTCTTAACGTAACACTTTACTTTTCAGTAATTAACAATCAAATTTTAGGACCATTCCCAGATTGGATGGGAAAACCACAACTTGATCAAAAACTTCAAGATCAAACAGTGACTACTCTTGATGCTATCCTTTCAAGGTATTACATAGTGGATTATGTTATCATTGGAGGTAGTGTCGACAATTACTTTAGAGATCACCCAAGTGAAATCCCACAATATGTGGATTTCTTCAATGGTGTATATGAAAAATTAAAAGCAAAACATCCCAGTGTCAAATTTGGAAACTGGTTCTCACTAAATGATATCTCAAACCATGACCAAGGGGATATTGTAGGAAAACTAAACCAAGGTGACTTTGTCGCGTATTCCTATGCTCCAGTAGATTTGTTGTATTATCAAAGTAATAGTACGGAGAATGAAGGCAAAAACCTGCAAAAGATGATTGACTT
>JBOGQV010000236.1:0-2954 GCA_050749145.1 Nitrosotalea sp.
TATTTCAAGACACTTGTTGCACTAGCAAGAATAATTTTACCTGACATGAACATCCAGATACCTCCAAATCTTTCACCAGGATCATATTCTTCATTTTTATCATCAGGGATAAACGACTGGGGTGGCATATCTCCAATAACCCAGGATTATGTAAATCCAGAATTTCCATGGCCGCGCATAAAGGATGTAGAAACAAACTGTGCCAATGCAGGATTCTCCCTAAGGGCAAGATTTCCCATATACCCAGAATTTTTCCACATGGCAAACCCTGATCTAGTAGAAAAAATGTCCGAAATTTCAGATTCGGAAAATCTAGTAAGTGTGGAGTATGCCAAATGAGCACATCTCCACTAGAATCACTTTTCAAAGATGCTGATCCTCTAGTATCGGACATTCTCAATCGTGCACTAGATGAAAAAGAGATTTCAGTAAGGGAGGCAACTAGGCTATTTTATGCAAGAGGGCTTGACTTTCATCTTGTTGGAATGGTTGCAGATGAGCTTAGAAAAAGAAGAGTCGGTGACATTGTGACGTATGTAGTGAATCGAAACATCAACTTTACCAATGTATGCATAAAGCAATGCGGTTTTTGTGCATTTAGCAGAGATTTTCGTGAAGAGGAAGGATATTTTTTGCCAACAGATGAGATAGTAAGACGTGCAAAAGAGGCAAGGGCATTAGGTGCAACAGAGGTCTGTGTCCAGGCTGGACTTCCTCCAGACATGGATGCAGATACATATGAAAATATTTGCAGAGCAATCAAGGGGCAGGTCGGAGACATTCACATTCACGGATTTTCACCAGAAGAAGTTCTTTACGGTGCCACAAGGTCCAACACGTCAATAAAAGAATATTTGCTCAGGCTAAAAGATGCAGGGGTCAACTCCCTGCCAGGAACTGCAGCAGAAATTTTAGACCAGTCAATGCGCGATAAAATTTCCCCAGGAAGAATAAGTGTAAACAAGTGGATAGAAGTAATCAAGACTGCACATAAGATAGGCATACCATCAACTTCAACCATAATGTTTGGCCATCTTGAATCACCAGAAGACCGGGCAAAACACATGGCATTGATCAGAGACATACAGAAAGAAACAGGTGGTTTTACAGAGTTTGTCCCACTAAATTTCATCCACACTGAAGCTCCAATGTACAAAGAAAGTTTGCACAGTGGCATTAGAAATGGTGCCGATGGTCCAGATGTTTTGCTTATGCACGCAGTCTCAAGAATCATGTTTAACAATTACATCAATAACATCCAGACATCCTGGGTAAAGGAAGGAGCAGGCATGGCACAGTTAGTACTATCATGGGGGGCAAATGATTTTGGCGGCACACTCATCAACGAGAGTATATCCACTGCAGCCGGTGCAGAGCATGGCCAATTACTCAAACCAAAAGACATCAGACAATTGATAAGACAAGCAGGAAGAATTCCAGCACAGAGAGCAACATCATACAAAATAATCAAGACATTTGCTTCAGAAGAGGGCACTGACCTATTAGATGAGGTTCAGAATGTATCCCAGTTTGGCTCTTATCACGAATTGATAAAGCTTGATGGCTATAGATACAAGCGTAATAGGCGAAGCTAGTTGTCATATTGTGATGACATACTGAGAAGATCCAAGGCACTACACTTGGATGAATGTGAAGTAGTATCTATACAAAAAAAGATCATTACAGTAAGAATAACAGATTCAGAGATTATAGAGGTAAAGCAGAACCAAGAAGAGTCTGTTGCAGTACGTATTATTGATAAAAAAAAGATAATCTCAGGAAGCACGCCAAGCAATGAAAAAAACTTTTTAGAAAAAGTTTTGGAGACTGTACCTTATACGGTTCCAAAGAATTTTTGGAAAACCCTTCCATTTCCCTCAAGATATACAACAATAAGCAAGACACATGATTTTCGACTTGAAAACATGTCAGGAACATCTGCTATAGATATTGCAAATGAAATGATAAACTCTGCACTACACAAGGACATCATCCGCATCTCAGGTTCACTAAATATAGTCTCAGAAAAATTTCACATAATGAACACCAATGGGGTTGACTGTTTAGACAATTCTACATTCATTTCTGGAACAATAAATACAGATTCACAAACTGGAGATACCCCCGTAAGTGGCATTGGTTCAATCTGTGCAAGAACACTAGATGGTTTTTCTTCTCAAAGAGTTGGCAATGATTCTAAAGAAATGTGTACTAGTTCAATTGGTCCAAAAAAAATAGAACCAGACGAATATGAAATAATTTTTGAACCATACGCATTTGGAGAATTGTTGGCGTTTGTCTTTTCTTCAAACTTTAGCCTAAAGACATATTCTGAAAAACGAAGTTGTTTTACAGGTAAACTAGGAGACAAGATTTCAAGTGAGAATTTTACTCTGAAAGATGATCCTCACAGTCCTGACGGCATTGGTAGCAAGCCATTTGACGATGAAGGAAATCCAACACTGCCACAGGATCTAATAAGATCAGGAATTCTTTCAGGCCTGTTCTCAGACTCTTTTGAAGCGTTCAAGAACAAAACAAGTTCAAGTGCAAATGCGGCAAGGCCCGGCTCCCCAATGGGAAGACAAGCTAATCCAATTCCCATTACTTTGCCACACAACCTCAGAGTTTCAAACGGAGATTTTACAAAAGACGACATCATAAAAGATACAAAAAGAGGACTGTTAATTGGCAGGCTGTGGTACACTTATCCAGTAAACCCAGAACGGGGAGATTTTTCCTGCACTGCGCGAAGTGGAATAAAAATAATTGAAAATGGTAAGACAAGTCCAGGAAAGTCTGTCAGAATAGTCCACAATCTCAAGACATTGCTAGAAAACATACCAGCAGTCGGAAATGATTCGAAAAACATTCTCCAATGGAGTTCGCTTCCATCAATAACACCAACTGTCAAAGTAAATAACATAAGGGCAACCCCGCTCTAGAGCATAGGC
>JBOGQV010000237.1:0-22145 GCA_050749145.1 Nitrosotalea sp.
TTAATTTAACTTAAATTATATGTACACATACGTCGTCTTTACTGACAATGTGTGATTTTCTTTTTTCATAGATTACGATCAAAGTAAAAAATAATAGCGGACCGCCGAACCGATATCTACTATTCTCTTAATTTTTTGAATCTTTTATTATATTTATCTTGACATTGTATGATTAATCCATGATTAGTTTTCTTATCATATGTTGCCTCGTGGATTTCGAATTCCTTTTGTAATTTACCTTCGATTTTTTTTCTTATTTTAGTTACTCGCAATATCACGTCTTTTTTTGCCTCATGTTCAGTTTTCCCCACGTATTAAAAATTTTATTCTCAAAACGATAGATTGTTTTAGTTTTATTTTTTCTAATAATTTCTCAATGCCTGCTCCGGTAAAAGCATGGTTTGATTCTGTAATGTTAAAAGGTCAGACATGGACTGTGAAGGACGGAAGTTACATTGGACTAATGAATGGAAAAAAGGCACTTGCTGTGGTATCAGCAGGTGCAACTTATGAACAAGAACCATTGGCATCATGGGAACATGCGTTATTACTTGCAAAGATCGAATTTCAATTCATGGGATATTCTGATATTCGTGGAATATTAGCAGATGGAATGAATGGAAAAGAAGATGTTAAATCTTTGAACTTGGAAAAATCAATAACACAGGTACAATCAATAACACAGGTACAATCAATAACACACGAATGGTATCAAGAAAAAAACTAAAGAACTTGACTTTCATAATTGTACCTTTGATGAGTATGTAACATTAATTCAAAAACCCACCAGTTTGAATTCTGGGGGAACTAGGGATCATCTTGGCACAATTTCGGGCCCACTTGTAGAGAAATGTCAAGTTTTATTTTTATTTATTGGGGAAATTTCAAGTATGGATTTGGGACAAGTTCAAGACTAGATTGAATTTGTCTCGTATTTTTTATTTTAGAATTAATTTAAGATCCCTTATTCTAACTGATGCCTTTCCATGCAATGGAAAATGCATCACATATGACTTGGAATCGTAAATGTCGTTTTGCCAGCCAAAATCAAATTTCTTTTCATGAGAAAACTTTTCATATGTTATCTTTCCCACGAAACAGACAACTCTAGGCTTGTATCTTTTTATTATGCTTGAAATCTTTTTTCTCCCTGTGTTCTCCTCATCTTTGACCAGCGACGAAACGTCTGGAGTAGGCCTGTTTATTATATTGACAAGACCAAATTTGTATACTTGATTAAATTTTGTATCATAGATTCGTTTGAGTTTTACGTCATCCCTCAAATCTGAAAATCTTTCGTCAATTAGTCCTGCTCTGTTTAACAGATACCAGAAAGTCTTGTTGTTTGAAAAGGGTACTCCCCGAGTATATGTACCAGGAGATGGATTTATCCCAACAAACAAAACTCGCATGTTTTTTGAAAACTTGTATCTTATCAAACTACTTGCCTCAATTCATAATCCTGTGTTTTTTCCTGCTACCAGTCTGAATCTGTTTTAAAAGCAACCATTTTACATCTATTTCATTAATTATTTGTTTTATTTCATCGTATTCAAGACTCAGCATCTTCCAGTCTTCCCAATTTGATGAGTCGATCACGTTAGTTTTCTTTCCAATTGAAAGTTTTTTTCGCAATTGTTCAAAATCTTTTTCAATGTTTTTTCTCCTTGATATCAATAATTCGGTCTCATCGATTATGATCTTAGATTCATCTGCAATTATTCTTGACAAATTAGATTTTGAAAGCATGTTCTTTTTTCTCTGCTTCTGCGAATTTTTACTTGACATGATTTATCACAACTTACGTAAAATTTCTATCAAGACAACAGCATTGTTGTGTTGTTCATCTTTTGCAGAAAAAACCAGTGTTATCAGTTTGTGTTCTTTTTTGAGATTCTTGATTTTATCTAATGGTGATTTATTTTCTTTTAATTCGTCGACGTATTTTTTCTTGAAGGATTCCCATTTTTTTGGATCATGGGAAAACCACTTTCTTAGTTGATCTGTTGGCGCTATTTCCTTAAGCCATAGATCAACATGTGCGTTAGTTTTTGAAACTCCTCTTGGCCATAGCCTATCAATTAAAATTCTAAAACCATCGTCTAGGGAATATTCTTCATAAACTCGTTTTATCTTGATCAATGTACTCTCTTGCCTACCAAAATCATATTCATTGATCTTTGATTACCGACTTGACCTTGGTTGCTATATCCTTGGTTATATTTTTTAAATCATGACACTTGGCTGCATGATCTTTTATCAATACCATGAGTTCACTTTCAGTCTTTGCAGTATCTACCCACTCAAATCCCATGTCGGCACAATTGAAAACTTTGTTCATGGTTAACCGTGACTTTACTAATATTTAGTGAACATGTTTTAGTTGCATTAAAATTCATGCATTGTTTACACTATCTTTTTTAATTATTAATACAACATTATCCCATGACTTCAGACTTTAAAAAAACTTTGAGAGTCAGCGATGTACCACTAGGCCAAATGAAGACGGTAGAATTTGAAAATGATACTGTGTGTATTATCAATGTTGGAGGAAAACTCTATGCGATAAATAATGTTTGTACACATGAAGGAGGGCCTCTTGCTGAAGGAACCTTGAGCGAATATGAGGTTGAATGTCCATGGCATGGCGCAAGATTTGATGTAAGAACTGGGGAAGTAAAGTCTCCACCTGCAGAGTCACCGGTCTCCACATATGAAATAAAAATAGATCAGGATGACATATGGATTCGAAAATCAACCAAGTAGGAAAATTAAAGAAAATTTGTAAACGGTGTAAGACAGAATACGATGATGACAATGGATATCCTGTCTGTAATTATTGCTTGAAATTGCTTGATAATTGGGAGTAATGTCTGTCTTGATTATGATATGTGATTATATGCTATTTGACAATCAAAACTGGTATCTTGGATTTATGAGCTACTGCGTTTGATACACTGCCAAGAAATAGTTCTTTGACGGGGTTCATTCCTCTTGAACCTATCACTATCAAATCAAATTTGTTGTCAGATGCAAATTCTGCAATATCTAACGTGGCAATTCCCTTGATTATCTTTTCATTGAATTTTACTTTATTATTTACACATGTCTTTTTTGCATTTGACATGAATTTTTTGACCTGTTCTACGATATGTTTCTCATAAGGAATTTGTCTACCCATTAATGGTAAGGGTGGATACGATGGGATTACACATAGTGCGGTTATGGAAGAATTACAGTGTCGAGCTAGATATACTGCCTCGTCAAGTCCTTTGAATGAATTCTTCGATCCATCCAAAGGCACTAGGATTTTTTTGATAACTTTGTTGACCATGTTATTGACACTCCATATGTTTGGCAACTATTGGTAGCCCTGGAGGATGGGAAAACATCTTCGGATTGTTGAATATGCTGTGAATGTTTTCTACAACTTGGATGTGGTTTTCTGCTTTATCCATTAATGAAAACACTACTCTGTCTCCAATGGGGATGGTAATAATTTTTAGATCTCCTCTTTGAGTTATGTTATAATACACTGGCTGTAACTCTGCATCAAAGTCCCTCTGCATGGCACTCAGGAATTTAATAGACATGTAAAACATCTCTCTTTTATCTTTGGAAAGAGGAAGATCGTCTTTGCATACCATTTCATCTAGTCTTCCGTTTTTGTTAATTAATCCCACACAACTAACTCCATCTTTTACAATTGGTCGAATTATGGTGGCAGTGCTTCTTTCTAATTGTAACATGATGAATAATTATTGAATCAGGTAGAAAAGGGCTTGCACTGTACTGCATGAATTTTAATGCAGTTGCCACCGTATGTTTATGTAGATTTGAACTCATATTGTTCTGGATGAAAAATTTTGATTATGTCATAGTTGGAGGAGGCCTGGCTGGCAGTCATGCATCTCAGGCAATACGAGAGAATGATCAAAATGGAAGTATATTATTGATAACTGATGAAAACCATCTTCCATATGATCGTGTTCCCCTCTCAAAGAACTATCTTCTAGGAAAAATGAAAAGTGAAGTACTTTATGCTAAAAAATCCAATTTCTATGCAGATCAAAAAATAGAGTTACTTGTGGGTCACAAGGCTACCAAACTTGATCCAAAAAACCATGTTATAGATATCGATGATGGCTCCAAGATTGGTTACAAAAAACTCTTGCTTGCCACGGGAGGCCGGGCAAGACGACTTTCTATTCCTGGATCTGATCTGAAGGGAGTTTTTTATCTCAGGACAATCGATGATGCAGATGCAATCCTACAGATAATGCAAGAATCAAAAAGTGCTGTAATAATAGGAGGGGGTTTTATCGGATGTGAATTGGCTTCTTCTTTTACCAAGAAAAATATTTCTTCGACAATTATTGAGGTTGGACCAAAAATATTGGGCAGGGTGTTTGATCAAGACACCGCAAGATGGCTTGACGACTACTTTACAAAGAAGGGAGTGAAGATAATAAAAAACACCACTCCAACAGAAATAGTAGGAAAGGAAGGAAAGGTTTCTGGAATAAAATTGCAATCAGGTCAAATCATGCCGACTGATTTTATAGTCATTGGTATTGGAATAATTCCAAACATGGAACTTGCCAAGGATGCAGGTCTTGAGGTAGATAATGGAATAGTGGTGAATCAATACTTGCAGACATCTGACCTAGACATCTATGCCGCAAGTGATGTGGCTAGATTCTACAGTACTGTCTTTGAAAGACAGATGAGATTAGAACATTATGATCTGGCTGTAAAACAAGGCAAGTTAGCTGGCGAGAACATGGCTGGCAAATCCAAACAATTCGAAGAGTTGCCATACTTTTTTTCGTTCATGTTTGACGTAAGAATTGAGGCATATGGAGACCTGAGCAAATATGATGATGTAGTAACAAAAGGAAGCCCTTCGGGAAATGGTAACTTTACCAAGTTTTATCTTGATGATGGCGTGGTAAATGCAGTCATGATGGTAACTAGAAAAGAAAATGTGGAATACATCAAGCAATTAATCTATTCTCGCAAGAAACTCGATGACATTGAAATGCTGACAAAAGATGAACAAGAAATAGAGGTAATCAAAACTTGAGCAGATTTTACAATCAAAAAAGATTTGCGGTCCTGATGAAATGTGTTATTCAGACTGGAGACTGGTGTAAAAAATAAAATGACATCAATCAAACCCCCATTTACTGAAGATACGGCACGTGCCAAAGTCAAAGCAGCTCAAGATGCTTGGAATACGCGAGATCCTGAGGTGGTAGTAAAGGGCTATTCTGTGGATTCCAAATGGCGAAACAGAATAGAGTTTTTCAGTGGACATGATGAAATAATGAAGTTTTTGAAGAGAAAATGGTCAAAAGAGCTAAATTACAAGTTAATGAAAGAATTATGGGCATTTTCAGGAAATAAAATATCTGTTCGATTTGAATACGAATGGAAAGATGCAGATACCGGTAAATGGATGAGGACACACGGTAATGAACACTGGGAATTTAATGCAGACGGTTTGATGCAGATGAGAGACATGAGTGCTAATGATTATCCAATTGATGAGTCAGAATGCCGAATTAAATAAAAAATACAACCCAATAATTATGAATTTGAATTTTATTGTGATCAAGTTGAAAATTAAAATAACTAGTTCATGTTAAAATAATTTCGATGCAAACCTTTGTTAAATATATTCGAAGATGTTTTTATAACGCGTAGAGATTTTAAATCAATTTTTTGAATTTATCTTTCTAATTTGTAGATGAAATACTTAGGAATTTTTACTTTTTCATTTGACTACAAGTACATGAACTTTGGATTTGTGGACTACATAATTTGTAACGCTTCCAAGAAATGCTTTCTTTACACGACCCATTCCTCGAGAGCCCATTATTATTAGATCAAAGTTTTTGTACGCTGCAAATTCAGTTATCTCCCAGGATTGGTTTCCATAGATTATCTTTTCACTAAACACTATTCCATTTTGTGTGCATTGTTTTTTTGCATCTGCCAAGAATTTTTTTGCTTCCTTTTGGGATTGGTTTTTCAGTGAGGTTAGTAACCTACCCATTTGTATAGTGTAGATGGGAATGACGCACAAGCCAGTTATTGTGGCATGACACTGTCTTGCCAGGTAAATTGCTTTGTCAAGCGCTTTGAATGACCCTTGAGAGCCATCCATCGGAACAAGAATTTTGGTAATTTTTTGTTTCAACTATGACTCCACCATGAATTAATTATCATTACTTTATCACCAATACGGGTACTTGTGATCTATGAACAACAGCATTTGATACACTGCCAAGAAACAATTCTTTTATCTTACTTCTTCCTCGCGAGCCTATAACAACAAGATCATATTTTTTATCATTGGCAAACTTCACTATTTCTGTGGAAGCTTCTCCATAGATCAACTTGCCTTGAAAACTCACTTCATGGCGAGATGCTATCTTTGTTGCTTCTGCCATGAACTTTGCCGCTCCGTCAGTCATGTATGATTTGAAGGGAGTATGCAATCCTGGCATGGTAACAGGAGGCGTTAGTGGAATGACGCACAAACCAGTAATTTTTGCGCCAAATTGTTTTGCAAGTAGGATGGCTTCGTGTAGGCCCTCTATGGAAAATTTAGAACCATCTAGGGGAACTAGTATTTTTTTAATATTCTTACTTGGCATTTACTGTCGCCTCACAAAGAATGCCTTTAGGTAGATATTCATATTTTAGATTTATTATCTGTTGAATTTTTTTAATAATTTGCATATGATCTATGTCTTTTTTCATGATGGAGAGTAGTTTGTATGAATGGAATGGCACTGAAAGTAGTTTAACATTTTCTCTTTCGACTACAAAATAGTCTACCTTTCCATATTCTTCATCAAAATCCTGAAGCAGAGAATGATGCAACCTGATACTCATATGAAGAATCTCTTGTTTTTGGCTAGATACGTTTGTTGTATTTCTTGATAGAGTTTCTTCGGCTCTTCCATTTTCGTTTATCATGATAATTTGATCAACTCCTAGGTCAAACAAAGACCTAAACATGATTTTGCACCATGTAATTTTTTTGTAACATACCGTGTAGTCTAAAGGAAACTAGAAAAAGGCTTGCAGGAATATGCATTAATTTTATTGCATTTCATTTGTTGGACTTCTATATGATCTATTTATGCCATGTAGAGGTCTTACCCTTTTCTATTTTTATGACTAGCGTATTATCGGTGTAATCAAATTCTGCCTTAGCTCCTACATCATGAAGTATGTTTTGAAAATATGTCTTAAAGTATAATGACCAATTTTCGCCCATATCGTGTTGCATTATCATCTCATGTTTTGCCTCATCTTCATATTCTGTCAGATTAAATGCAGATCTGGCACATCTGACTCGTATCACTGATAGCCAAGAGTTGAGATCGTGTTTTCCTCTCATGTATAGAGAAATATCTTTTGCCATGCGTGAAGATAATTTTGTTGTTACTTTTTCAATTGTATCACTATCCACAACTTTGAATAATTCTATGAGAAATGGTTTAGGCATGACAACCCATCCTGCAGCGGCAGCAGTTAGCTCCCATTCAAGATGTGAATCCAATATCTGACTTACAAGTGCATTAGGACTAAGTTTTTGTTTACTAGCTACAACTTTGAGTTTGTTCCATGTATTTTTGTCAAGACGAAGTGAGACAGACTCGGTCTGTTTTGGTATTGCCATCTGATACAATCTCATTAATAACTTATTAATGGTTTGGAAAATTTGTGCGTTGATAACAGATTTTTTTTAACTGTCGTGATACAAAACCATATTTACACTTTGAAGGATGCCATTTAATTTTTTTAAAAGCCTTTTTCTCAAATCTGTAATTCTCGGATAGATACTTTAACAGGTTATGTATACTGATAGTTCATGAGCGTAGGAACTTTCTCAAAAATATTGGTTGCAATAGACGGTTCTGAAATGTCAATGAAATCTGCAGAATATGGCATCGCCATGGCAAAAAAAGATAATGCAAAACTTGTTGTTATTAATATCATTCATACTCCTGCATCTACTTTTACCTACACTAAACAAGCGTGGTTTGATGAATTTCTAAAAAAAGCTAAAGATGAGGCCACAGAATGGTTCAAGAACATTAAAAAAAATGCTACTGACAATGAAGTGCAAGTAAAAACTGAAACAGTTGAGGAGCTTTATTCCGTTCCAGCTGCAATAGTAAAATATGCTGAAAATGAAAATATTGATCTAATTATAATGGGTAGTACTGGGAAGACTGGATTTAAGAGACTTTTACTTGGTAGTGTTGCAAATGACGTAGTCATCCATTCTCCAATCCCCGTCATGATAATAAAATCATGATTGTGGTAACACGACGAAAAAGTAATGGATCTCATAAACCAATTTTTTGTCTTTGAAGAACTATGATTATCTAAATAAATTTGTCTTTGCCAAATCAATGACTTCGTCGCCACGTCCATTGAGCACAGCCTTTATCATGTAAAGTGTAAAGCCCTTTATCACCTCAAGGTTAATGCTTGGTGGTATTAACAATTCTTGGCGATTCACTGCTACGTCTACAAGAGCAGGACCATTGTGTTCAAAAGCCTGGACCAGCATTGGCCTGATCTGTTCTGGTTTTTCGGCACGCAGTCCCAGTATTCCAACAGCTTCTGCTATTTTTGAAAAATCCGTTTTCACAAGATCAGTACCATATGTGAGTATTCCAGCTGCCTTCATCTCAAGTTCTACAAAACTTAATGCTCCATTATTAAACACGACAACCTTGACAGGTAGATTCAACTGTTTTAATGAAATCAAGTCGCCCATAAGCATTGAAAGTCCGCCATCGCCTGAAAAAGAAATAACCTGACGGCCTGGAAATGCTTGTTGTGCACCTATTGCTTGAGGCAGTGCATTTGCCATGGAACCATGCGAAAAAGATCCTAACAATCTCCTCTTGCCGTTCATCTGCAGGTAGCGAGCCGCCCAGATAGTGGGAGTACCAACATCACATGTAAAGATTGCATCGTCTGTAGCGAGTTCATTAATTATCTTTGCAACATACTGCGGATGAATCGGAATTTGTCCAATCTTGCCTGTTGCACTCGAATCAAGTTCCCTCCGAGTTTTCTTGTAGTGATCTAGTGATGTTCTCAAATGTCCTTGGTCACTTTTCTGATTAAGCATGGGTTTCAATGCAATCAGCGTCTGGCGTACGTCTCCGACCAGTCCCAGATTGACTTTTGTTCGCCGGGCTATTTGTTCACCTCTAATGTCTACCTGAATTATGGTGGCATGTGATGGATAGAATTGCTGATAGGGAAAGTCAGTACCTAACATAAACAACAGATCCGAGTCCATCATGGCATAATATCCGGAAGAAAATCCAAGCAGCCCAGTCATTCCGACATCATACGGATTATCATATTCTATGAATTCTTTCCCGCGCATTGCATGCACTATCGGAGCCTGAAGTAAGCCTGCAATCTCAATTAGTTCCGAGTGTGCCCCTGCGCAACCTGCGCCACCCAGAATAGTCACTTTCTGTGATGAATTGAGAACTTTAGCAAGTCTTATGATGTCTTCTTTATCTGGACAGACAACTGCCTTTGGCTGTTCCAAAGGTATGATGGGTCTGTTTGATACTGCATCTTGTAATGCAACATCACCTGGAAGAACAATGACAGATACGCCACGAAGAGATATGGCGGTTCTCATTGCGATATCAAGAACACGCGGTATTTGATCCGCATGTGAAACAAGCTCGCAGTAGTAACTGCATTCCTTGAATAAAAGTTCTGGATGTGTCTCTTGAAAATATGCACTCCCGATTTCTCTGCTTGGTATGTGTGCCGCAATTGCAAGAATTGGCACTCTGCTGCGATGACAGTCATACAGTCCATTGATAAGGTGCATGTTCCCAGGTCCACAACTTCCAGCGCAGGCAGCTAGATTTCCCGTGAGGTGAGCTTCTGCACCAGCTGCAAACCCTGCTGTTTCCTCATGCCGAACATGCACCCAGGAAATTTCCTTGTCGCGTCTTCGTATGGAATCAGTTATACCGTTTAGCGAATCTCCGGAGATTCCATATATTCTCTTGACTCCGGCGGCAATTAATGACTCGACCACGATGTCGGCAACTTTCTTTACCATGACTTGACTGCCTTCCATTTGGAATCATACGTGACATACTGGTAGACATTTTTAATGTGAGTCTTTGGGATTATGTGGTATGACCTGAAAGATTCCGTCATCACCTGTTTGACACATCCTTTCTGATCAGTCTGTAATTGCAATATTCTGGAATCCAAATCTTTTTTGAATTCATTTATGTTTATCCCGATCTCTGCAATAATTTCTTCTAACATTCCTTTGCCAATTTGAGAATGATGTAATGGAACTATTGCACGCATATCATTTAGCATAAGAACATGGCGACTTCCTTTTACATGTATGGTCTGAAATCCTTTTCTCTCTCGATATTTTATTAATTCAAATGGTTTTATTGATGGGAGCCTAGACATGGAGATCAAGTACAATAATAAATCTTCAATACCATCATAGACTATAGTCCACCAATTAAAATTCTAAAACTATTCTCTAGTGAATATTTTTCATCAATTCTTTTTGTTTTAATAATCATGGTGTTATAAATCTCCAATAAACGAAAAAGTGACCAGTCGCCCCATTTGACATTACAATCATGGAGACTCAATAAAATCCACAAAGTCCTTCATATGTACTTGTTTTGTTTTTTCCCACACTTTTTTGAACTTTGGTATAGTCATCATTGTTTTTATTAATTCCTGCCATCGTAACCAAAGTCCATTTTCTATCGTCTTTGTCTTGTTCATGAGATATAGAAATTCAAATAAATCAAGAAACGCTACCGCGGTATAATACTCATCAGCATTATCCACTACGGAAAAACGTTCAGCAAATACGGGACTTTCTTTTGCCATTTTTGTAAAAGTCTCGGTTTTTTCAAGGTTCAGTCGTGCCTCAATTATCTTTGCATAAGTCTGCTGTTGAATCTGAATGCGCATTTCTTTTTTTACTGTTGAAAACTGCCATAATGAGATAACAAGTATGGACGTAAGAATACCAACAATAATGAGTTCCAAATAATCCATATAGTCAAATCAGGGGTTGATTATTCCTCGACCAACGATTTTACCTTCCCTTAACATGGTTAATGCTTCAGTGGCCTGGTCAAGCTTGAATCTATTTGAGATCACTGGCTTGATTATTCCCCTTTTGGCAAGAGAGACTAACTCCATCATATCAGTCAGCGAGCCCGTATAGGAACCAATTATTTTATACGCTCTTGTTGGCATTGTAACGAGGTTTAATTGCAGCGCGCCACCAAAGAGTCCTACAAGTACAACTCTGGCTCGTCTTCGAAGTATTTGCATATCAGTTTCGACTGTTTTGCTGGCATTGACAAAATCTATGATGGCGTCAACTCCAAGGCTGTCTGTCAACTCCATTATAGATTTTGACACATCTTGGTTTTTGGAATTTATTGTAAAATCTGCACCATTTTGTTTTGCTACTTTTAATTTTTCATCATCAATATCCAGTGAAATTATTCTTGCGCCTGTCACTGCCTTTGCAAGCTGAATTGCCATCAGGCCTAGGCCTCCTGCTCCAACAATAACGACATTATCTGCAGGCCTTAGATGCGTATTTTTTACAGCACCATAAGCAGTAAGTGCAGCACATGATAACGTTGCACTAGTGTCAGTATCCATGTCACCTAGTTTTATGAGATACTTGTAATTTGGAACAAGAATATACTCAGCATAACCACCATCGTGATATACTCCCAAAGATCTGGGCTTGTCACAAAGATTCTCTTCTCCAATTCTACAAGCAGGACAGAGGCCTTCTCCTATCCATGGAAAAACAAGAACCTTGTCATCTTTAGCAAATCCCTCTACCTCTTCTCCCATGCTATCAATTATTCCTGCCACTTCGTGACCTGGAGTTAATGGATATGTTACACCCCTGTCGGTTGTTTTCATGAACGAGCCTGCAGGTCCATCATATCCACCTTCCCAGAGATGGATATCACTATGGCAGACACCAGCAGATTGAACCTTAATCAAAACTTGTGCACCTCTTGGATTTGGAGTCTCAAGTGTTTGTATATCTAATGGTTCTTTTACTCTTACAATTCTTGCCGCTTTCACGTTATTGGTTGATCAGCATAGCATATAACATTCAGCAATTAATTGCATGAATATTCTTGCATGATGTTATATGCCAGAACCGAGAAAATATCAGATGTGAAAAAAAATAACAAAGACAACATTGAGGTAAATGACAGAAAAAAAATACTTGTCTTAGGTGGAGGATTTGGAGGAATTGAGGTTTTAAGAAGGTTGGAAAGCAAGTTTGAAAATGATTTCACTGTAGACATCAATGTGGTAAGCAAGGACAACTTTTTTCTCTTCACCCCTATGTTACCAGAAGTGGTTTCTGGTATGATAGAAACCCGACACATAGTAACACCTGTACGAGCATTTTGCAAAAGAGCAAAATTTTACGAAGCGATAGTTAGATCTATTGATTTTCAAAAAAAGCAGGTTACTATATCAAATGAAATCGACACCAAAAATGAACCCACAAATTGGCATGATAATGTCCTGGACTATGACTATCTAATACTTGCGCTTGGCGGAGAGACAAATTTCTTTGGTATGGAAGATGTCAAAAAATACTCTTATACCATGAAAAGTCTTGGAGATGCGATTGCTCTGCGTAACCATGTCATTGACATGTTAGAGCGATCTAGTATAGAACAAGATGGAGATCTAAGAAAGAGCCTGATGACATTTGTTGTTGTAGGAGGAGGGTTTGCAGGTGTAGAGACGGTAGGCGAATTGAATGCACTAGTTAGAGATGCAGTGCGAGGCTTTTACCATGACATTGACACCAAGGACATACGTGTGGTTCTTGTGAATGCCGGAGACAAAATATTGCCTGAAGTAAGCGATGACCTTTCATCATTTGCTACCCAAAAGATGAAAGAATCCGGAATAGAAATGATCCAGAAAAACCCCGTCAGTTCAGCAACACCATATAGTGTGAAACTAAAGGATGGTACAGTTATAGAAACTCATACTCTAGTATGGGCGGGGGGTGTGACCCCCGAAAAGATTGTCAAAGAATTACAGTGCGAGCATGACAGAGGTGGAAGAATAATAGTTGATGAATATCTTGGCGTCAAAGGTTTTGGTGGGGTATATGCACTTGGAGATTGTGCATCTATAACTGACTTGCATACGGGAAAACCATATCCTCCTACTGCTCAAAATGCAGTAGAGCAGGCAAAAATTGTGGCAAACAATCTGATATTTGAAATAAGAGCAGGAACTAAAGTTAGTTTCAGTTACAAGTCAAGAGGAATAATGGCTCAAATAGGAAAAAGAAAAGGTGTTGGCATACTATTTGGAATGAAGACTCATGGTGTATTCGCATGGATGGTTTGGAGGACTTATTATCTCAGTCAACTGCCAACTTTGGAAAAGAAATTAAGAGTGGTAATTGATTGGTCCATAGACATGTTTTTCAAGCCAGATGTTACTCGGTTGAAGATCTTTACAGAAAATCAAGCAAATCATACTTGATAGTCCAGAGCTAGAATCTCTCAGAGGCTAAGATCAAAATACAAGTTTTGAATCCTTACACTTGCATAAAAAAACTGGAAAGTTTTTTGGTTTATCCGTATGTCTTTCCACACGTATCACATTGCCAGTGATTTGATGTGACAGACCAATGGTGCATGTGTCCTGTTTGATGAGATTGCTTTGTCGTTTTCAAGACCTCGTGTTAGAGTATGGCATTTTGACATAAAAGCCTGATGAATTAATTGCATTTTTTTTCATGCAATTTATTGCAGTCTATACATACTACTTTTAACTTAATTTATGATCACATAACTATGCTAACTCAAATTCGTCGAAGAAGCATATACGTTACTGCGGTCGGAATCCTTGTCGCAGCAATTGTATCGATCGTGAGCATTGTGGCAATAGGTGGCCAGTTTGCAAATCCAGAACCGATGAAAAGTGCAGCAGACACACACTTTTTATCATCAAGTGGTCATTGCTATAGTTTTGAAAACAATTGTCAAAATTATGCAAAGATCCAACCTGACAGTTCGTACTACACTACTGGCAAATACCTAGATTCAGCATCGCCCCCATAATCCTTTTTTTATTAACCTACACATAAAATTAGATCTTTATTCTGACAAATAATTCATATTCTATTATCCTGAAATTAGGAATTTGCAACCAAATGTAGCATTAGTACAAGTGTTACATCCACCATGACAAAGATGGTAGACAGCACAACTGAAGAAAATTTAGGCACAAACTGAACCAAATAATGTACTCTACAGCAGTATGTCAGGGATGATTGAATTGCATTTTTTTTCATGCAATTTATTGCAAGTCCTTTTTATTCATCGTGTAGGTATGTGTGCATGCCAATAGACTTGGAATTTCCAAAAAATCACAAACCAATAGGTAAGCACAAGTGTGCAGATGATCATTTTCATTTTGTGTGGGGACCAGGAAAAGCAGATGCCGAGTCTTCAACGGATAAAAACATACAAAACGCCTATACAAAACGGGGAGAGGAATATGTTCCTCTGGGAATACATGGAACTTTTGTTGCAGTTGACTGGGATTCATGCATATCGGACGGTGGATGCATTGAGGTGTGTCCCGTTCAAGTTTATCAATGGTATAGGACGGAAAATGATGTTCCTGCGGTACAGATGGTAAATGCTACAAGTGTTGGAACAGGTGAATCTCATCAAAAGGAGGGGCGTAAAGATTACACAGACAAATCAGAACCAATTCGAGAACATGATTGTATCTGGTGTATGGCATGTGTTTCTGTCTGTCCAACACAGGCCATCAAGGTAGATCAATCAAATCAAAAAATCCATGAGGAGATGGTGATAAAATATGCAAAATGAGGGTAAAGTAGTGGAAAAAAATATCTGTGATATATGCGGAACAGACGTTGGCGCTGTTGATGGTAGCACAGACTGTCCTATTTGCGATGACCGATACTTTGGAAAAATAAAGGAAAGTTATACTCAAAATCTAAACAAATGTAATATCGCATCTGAAGATTTGTTCAAACTTTATTTTGATTTATCTGGCGAATTTGTAAAATTTTCATATAATATATCTAGTCAGTATCTTGAAATAGAGAAAAATTTGCGCGTCTATAATCCGTCTTGGTATTACCTTCTCACATCGTATCAATTTCTAAGAAACAGGTTTCTTGGAAATACGATGCAGAGTGCTAGTATGATGTATTCTGGTTTTACAGATGTCTGGAAAGTCCACTTTTCTACCATGTCCGAAAATATTGTATCTGCACTTGAAAATGTGAATAGATTTTGTAATACATGTAATGAAACTATGAACGTTCAAGAAAAATCACATATTTCGGAGGGAAATAAAAATCTGATAAAAACTATCAGTGTTGTCAATAGGACGTACAGTACATATCAGAAGGAAGAGAAAATTACCCAGAACAATAATTCCGAGAACATTGTGGGAGTGTTGAAAAAGAAATGAGACTATTCCATAAAAAAACATCGTGTGAACAATGCATGGAACAGTTTGAAAGCTATGAAGATCTTGTTGATCACACTAGACACGCGCATCATCATGACATAGTAAAATGCATCGAGTGTGGAAAAGAGTTCATACATGAAAAAGACAGGCTACATCATTCACGAGAGGAACACAAAAAGAAGTTAAAGGGCAGAATACACAAGGGTGAACACAAACACGAAGTAGAACACCCACTTCCGCAGGATGATCTCGATACACATATGAGAAATTTTAGTGATAATTTCTGATTGAAGAAATTCATGAGTAATTCTCAAAACATGGCAAGATTGGTAAGAAAAGATGCTATTCTGACATTTGCTTAGACTCGATAACAATAAAGACATTATGCGAGTATGATATTATTTAATCAGCATTACTGCAACCTTTGACTTGTGCATCACATAACTTGAGACACTTCCAAGAAAGATCTTCTTAAGAGCGCTCAGGCCTCTAGCACCTATTACAATCACGTCTATGTTATGTGTATTTGAATACTCTACTATCGAATATCCTGGGTCTCCTGTAAGTATTCTACTGTAAAATGGAACAGCATTTTTGACTGCAAGTTGTTTTGCAAAGAGTATGAATTCTGGCGGAATATCTTCTTCCAGTTCTTTCTGCTTGTGTTCTTTTTTGTGTGATGTGTGTATCACATGGATAACGGTGAGTGATCCTTCGTGCTCTTGTGCAAGATGAATTCCAATCTTTAATCCTCGCAAGGAATTCTTTGAACCGTCCAAGGGTACCAAAATCTTTTTAATTTTCTGCATTTCTGACATCATATTGATAACGTGATGGGGGTATTACTGGCTTGTGTTGATTCTCATTGACAAAAATTTAGTCATTCCAGAAAATCTCACGCTAATTTATCAAATCTGTTTAACGCCGCCTTTTCGTTGGATATTGTCGACCTAGAACCTTTTAGAAATTTATCCATGTGTGATTCACGAGTCTTTAGTTGGTCTAGTATGGACAATGACGAATTAACCTCATATATTTATTTAAACTTCTTAAAGTTAAGTGTAAACGGTTAACTAACCACATTTGATTAGGTTGAGTTGTGCGAAAAATAAAGCAAAACGACTATGTGTTGTTTTTTTATAATGATAGTAAAAAATGGCTGATGAAGGCTGCACCAAAACAAAAGTTCCACACACATGTTGGAATAATAGATCACAAAAAAGTGATAGGCAAACCGTTTGGCAGTGCAATCAAGACCAACAAGGGAAAAATAATTTTTGCGTTAGAGCCTACCGTCTATGATTATGTGATGAAAAGCCAACGTAGTACTCAGATTGTTTACCCCAAGGACTTGGGGTATATTGCAGCAAGAATTGGATTGCAGAGCGGTCAGACAATAGTTGAGATTGGTACTGGCAGCGGTTCTTTTACAACTTTTCTTGCAAGCATTGTAAAACCAAAGGGCCATGTGCATACGTATGATGTAGATGAAAACTTTATGGCAATTGCAAGAAAAAATATCGAAAAAGCTGGAATGTCAAAATATGTGACCATGACAAAACTTGACCTCAAGACAGCAAAGAAAATGCCTCAAAAAGATGTAGATGTGGTAATTGTTGACTTGGGTGACCCGTGGGTAGTTGTTCCACAAGCAAGAAAGATGCTCAAGGGAAGCGGTGCGTTCGTTGCAATATGTCCTACAATGAACCAACTTGAAAAACTCGCCGCAGCATTGAGACAAAATGATTTCTTTGATATTGAATGCACCGAGCAAATTGTAAGAACAATTGAAGCAAGGGATGGCAAGACAAGGCACTCGTTTAGGGCAATAGGGCACACAACATATGTTGCATTTGCACGTAAAGTCATCACTCCAGCAAGCCTGCGCAAAATCTTGGCCCCTGTAGAACAGTCAGAGATTGAATCTGAAGAGACCGAATCTTCTGAAGACGAAAGTTTATCATCTCTTAAAAAATAAAACGACTGTTGGCAAAAATTCTTCAAGTTCAAACTGTTAAAAGTTTCATACCATCACGCAAGGCCTCTTCAAGAAAAGGAGAAAATGGAAAGGTCCTAGTCCTTGGCGGAAATTATCTTTATCACGGAGCCCCAATACTGTCATCTCTTGGAGCACTGCGAGCAGGATCAGACTTGGTATACACTTGTGTTCCAAAAATAAATGTCATGGCCACCCGTGCATATTCTCCAAACCTAATTGTAGTACCGTTAGTTGATGCCAAACTAACACGTGGCTCTGTCCAAAAACTACTTGGAATAATCCCAAAGGAACTTGACGCTGCTACAATAGGTATGGGTCTTGGAATCCAAGACAGGGAAGCACTAAAAATTCTAATTGCATCTCTTCTTGATAGGGCAGTTATGCTCTCACTTGACGCAAGCACACTTGTGCAAGAGATTCTTCCAGAGATTAAGGACAAGAAGGTAGTAGTTACTCCTCATGCAGGAGAGTTTCGAAGATTGTTTGGACAAGCCCCTCCTGATGATACAAAACAAAGGTCTGCAATGGTTGAAAAACATGCAAAAGAAAATGGTGTGACCATACTTCTCAAGGGACCGACTGATATCATATCTGATAGCAAGCAAACATATCACAATCCAAAAAATATTGCTGCCATGACTGTTGGTGGAACAGGCGATGTTCTATCAGGTGTAGTTGCAGCCATGCTTTGCAAAAACAAAAATCCCGTGCAGGCAGCTTCTGCTGCAGCATATGTAAACGGCAAGGCAGGATTTCTGGCACAAAAAAAATATGGCTTGCATATTGTGGCAACTGATCTGCTGGATTTTATACCATATTCCATGAAGCCGTTTGATAGAGTGAGATAGTTTATGCAAGAAAATTATGTTGACAAGAATTTCTCTGGCCTGGTCTCAGACCTGCAGAGACTGATACAGCAACCAAGCGTTTCTGCAAAAAATCTGGGGCTAAAAGAATGCTCAAGATTGATTGTATCAATGATGAAAAAATCAGGTATTCACGCAGAGTTGCTTGATGTCAAAAAAGGAGTTCCTTCTGCAATCTATGGTGAGGTCAAGTCAAAACAAAATCCTGGCAAGACGCTTTTATTTTATAATCATTATGACGTGCAACCAGAGGAACCACTTGAATTGTGGGATGACAAGCCATTTAGCGGAAAAATAAAGGGAAACAAGATCTTTGGAAGAGGCTCTGCTGATGACAAGGGAGAGCTTGTCACAAGAATAAAGGCAGTTGAAGCATTTTTGAAAACAACAGGTGATGTGCCATGCAACATAAAATTTTTCATTGAAGGTGAAGAAGAGATTGGAAGTGTACACATTGAGGACTATCTAAAAAAATACCAGAAAAAATTATCATGCGATGCAGTAATCTGGGAGTTTGGGTATGTGGATGAAAAGGACAGGCCAATAATCAGCCTTGGAATGAAAGGCTTACTGTATGTAGAATTATCCAAGACTGAATCAATTCGTGATGCTCATTCAAGTTTGGCTGTGATAATAGAAAATCCTGCCTGGAGGTTAATTGATGCGTTACATACACTTCGCGATAAAAATGGCAAGGTGCTGATAAAAGATTGGTACAAAGAGGTGGACCAATTTACAAAAGAAGACCTGTCAATAATAGCGTCAGAGCCATTTGATCAAGTTTCGTTTAAAAAAGAATATGGAATCAAAAAATTTGTTGGAAGCAAAAAAGGTATTGCAATAAAAAAAGCACTTGTCGGAGAACCAACATGCAACATTGCAGGGTTTACATCTGGATATGAAGGACCTGGAGCAAAAACTGTACTCCCCTCAAAGGCGCTTGTAAAAATTGATTTCAGACTGATACCAAAAATGGATCCAAAAAGACAACTTGGCAGGCTGAAAAAACACCTACAAGAAAATGGATTTGGCGACATTCAGGTTACACTAATTCATGGAGAGGCTGCTGCAAGAACCAGATTGTCTGATCCTTTTGTAACGACTGTAAAAAAAGCAGCAGACGATTCTTTTGGAAAATCTATACTAAGTGTCTCCTCTGCTGGAACTGGACCGATGTTCTCGTTTGTAAAATTTTTACACTCTCCCTGCATTGCGGTGGGGAGCACCTATGTTTTTGCAAGGATCCATTCTCCAAATGAATTTGCAAGAATTGATCTGTTAAAGAAAACTACAAAATGCATGTGCAAGATAATCCGAAACTTTGCATCGCAGTAGGTTTTCAAAAAAGACTGAAAACTTCAAATCCTTGATCTCTTGCCTCTGACCTGCTGATCCATGGGCAATTGCACAGAAAGGCCTTTATTGTGCTCATTTTGCATTGCAAATATGGCTTACATGTACATGCCGGGAGCTACTGCGGTCGGTATTACATATGATGGCGGTGTCGTCATGGCAAGTGAGAGAAGAATCGCTTATGGTAACTTTGTCGTAAGCAAGACTACAAAAAAGACATTCAAGATTACTGATTTTGTTGGCGCATGCTGTGCTGGAATGGTTGCAGACATGCAGGTTTTGGCAATGCAAATGAAAGCAATGACTAAGATACGAAAGATGGAACTCAAGCGAGAGATTCCTCCAAATTCAGTAGCCAAGATGATGTCAACTATGATGTATGAAAGACGATACTATCCTCTTATGACACAGGTTATAGTTGGAGGAGTAGATGGCGATGCAGTAATTTACACACTAGACCCACTAGGTTCAGTTTTACCAGATGATTATGCTTCTGTAGGAACAGGTGCAGAAATGGCACTTGGAGTCTTGGACCAAGAATTCAAACCAAAGATGAGCGAAAAAGATGCAGTAAACTTGGCAGTAAAATCCATCAAGTCTGCCATAATGAGAGACAATGCAAGTGGAGATGGAATAGACGTTCTAGTCGTTGACAAGAACGGAACAAGAGAATTTACCGCAAACTAGATTTTACTTTTTAATTAACTTGGCAGCTTCCCAATACTTGTCGGAGATATAATGCAGATTTTTTATGGCCTCGCCTTTTGTTGTGTTTGCCATCTCTGCACTTGATATCATTGCCTTTCCTACTGCAAGAAACTTGCTGTGAACTTCTTCTACTACACAAATAATATCGTCTTTTTGAAACTCGGTGAATTTTTTAATTCCAGGTCGCATGATGTTTGCCCCGTTGCAGACAAACTTGATTGCACCTGCATCAACAACTGCCTTTGGAAATTTCTCAAGCAAACTCGTCTCTGATAGAAACGGAAGATACGTGTCTCCAATCTGTATTGCTGATATGCTATCTCCAGTTACCATGCTGGTTTCATCATCAATCTCATGCAGCACCAATGTCTTTGCCTTTGGAATATCAATGTGCCACTGCAGAGTCATCTTGTCCACAACTGACGAGATGTCACTTTTTGAAAGATTATGCGATTTCAATTCTCGACATTTCCTGTTTGATATCTAGTAAATCCCTTAAAATTGAACTCGCGGTCTCTATACCGCCAGCCCCACGGCCTGTGATTGTCTGTTGGCCAGAGTGCTCTGAATTAAATGTGATTGCATTCAGGGTTCCATTTACACACATTGGGTCATCAAGGAGTATCTCCCTTGGCGACACTATTAATTCCCTGTCACATGATGCAACAAGCTTTATTGCACAATCTTTTGATGCTGCTTTTTTTATTTCTCCTGTTGTAACGTCCCTGATTCCAGTTCTCTTGATGTCTTTGATGGTCACCTTCATGTCCATTATCCAGTTGGCAAGTATGACAAGCTTGGCTGCTGCATCAAACCCATCAATGTCTAATGACTCGTCTGCTTCAACATACCCTTTCTTCTTGGCATCTGCAAGGGCAGCCTTGAATGTCAAACCGGTTGCCATGTTTGTCAGAATGTAATTTGTAGTGCCATTTAGTATTCCTTGAAATGAAACTATTCTTTCTCCTCGCAAGCTGTTCTTTGCATAGTCTAGAATTGGTGTTCCCCCACCTACGGTTCCGCTGAATTTTAGCTGTACTTGGTTGTATGTTGCAAGTTCTATCAGTGATGGAAACGCAAGTGCAAGCGGTCCCTTGTTTACTGTAATTACGTGCAATCCCTTTTTCATTGCAGTTACGATATGTGACATGCCAGGTTCTGCATCTTTGTAGTTGCTAGGAGTTGTTTCTATCAACACTTCTGCATCCATTCCGTTTATCATGTCAAGACCGTTTGCATCTTTTTCCTTGTTGTGGTATTTTCTGATGTTTCCATATTTTTTCTTGACCTCAAGTAGCCTGTTCAAGTCAAGTCCTGCAGAAGATGCAGCAGAGCCTTTCGAATCAAAGACTCCGACTATTCTTGGCTTTAGGCCATGCTTTGCATAAAGGTCCTCTGATCTAGAAAGTAAAAGTTTTGCAAAACTTTGTCCGACAACTCCAAAACCTGATAATATTATTCGCAATATTCACAAGACACATTTTGGTATTAATTAAGATTGACGAATTCGCAGATTGCTTTATTAAAGCAATATGAAAATTTATCACGTGCGATCAAAAAAGTATCTTTATGCTGCAATAGCCGGTTCTGCAATTACTGCTGCAATCATAATTCATTTCATTCTTCCA
>JBOGQV010000238.1:0-3136 GCA_050749145.1 Nitrosotalea sp.
TGTCTGACCAAGAATCATCTGCAAATACTGCATGATTCAAGTAAACTGATCCTGCACTGAACAAAAGTCCTGTAATCATTACGATTGCAAGTAACTGGAATTTCACGAATCTTTCTCATATCTTAGCCTTTTAAAACTTTGCGATGATCAGATATTTGCCCGTTGATCGCCTAACGGATTAACGATTATCCTTTATTGTATGCGCCAAGTCAGACATCTGCCGATCAGATTATGATCCAAAGGATCGTAAATTAGACAAGGTTTTGCTCAGATTGTTTTCATGTCCAAATAATCCAGCATACTGTAAAACGCTTGATATATTTGCAAACACACAATGAACCAATGGACGAGGTTCTTACAGTCAATAATTTAAAAAAATACTTTGTAAAAAAGGGACTCACTGGCGCAGACAAGGAAATTACACGAGTAGCAGACGGTATTTCATTTTCAATCAAAAAGGCAGAGACGTTTGTGCTTGCAGGAGAATCAGGGTCTGGCAAGACCACAATTGCACGTCTCATACTGCGAGCATTAGAGCCAGATTCTGGCACCATAAGCTTTGAGGGACAAGAGATAACAAACCAAAACGACCACCTAAAAAAAATGAGACTCAGTTGTCAGATGGTCCACCAGGACCCTTATGCATCAATCAATCCAAGGATGACCATATTAGATATAGTAAAAGAGCCACTAGAAATTCACAATATTGCAAACAAGGAAGAAAGAAATCGTCTTGCATCACAGGCACTCAACCAAGTAAAGCTAGAACCAGTGGAAGATATTGCATCAAAATATCCCCACATGTTATCAGGTGGACAAAGACAACGAGTTGCAATAGCGCGCGCAATTGTAACAAACCCAAGACTTGTCATAGCAGACGAACCTGTTTCCATGCTTGATGTATCAGTAAGAATTGGAATACTGGAATTGATAAAAGAATTACAGGAAAAACATGGAATATCTTTTTTGTACATCACACATGATTTATCCACTGCAAGATACATTGGTCACAGGATTGCAATATTATATCTTGGAAAGATTGTAGAGACAGGACCAATCACCGAAGTCTTGTCCAGTCCACGACACCCATACACTCAAGCGCTTATTGATTCCATTTCAGAGCCAGACCCCGATAATTTGTACAAGGAAAAAAAGATACGAATCAACGAGCCTTTAGATGTGGACACATACCAAGGTTGTAGATTCAGAGCAAGATGTCCTTATGTCATTGACAAGTGTATACAAGAGCCCGGTCTTGAAAAAATTTCTGAAAAAAGACAAGTCGCGTGCTTTGTAAAGATAAACTAGTTTGCAACTTCGGGCACATTAGAAATTCTGTGTGACACAACATGTGAAACACCATTTCTTGGAAACACTCCGTAAATCAGTGTGGCCTTTTTGACTACAGAGTCCTTGAGTGATACCATTATCATCTGGCTTCCCTTTGCCCGGTCTTCAAGTATTGTAGAAAGTCTTTCAGTGTTTAATGCGTCAAGGTGTGCATCCACCTCATCGAGCAAGTAGAACGGCGATGGCTTTAGTTTTTGAAGTGCTAGCAAAAATGTAATTGCTGCAAGGGTCTTTTCACCACCACTGATTGATGTTGATTCTCTTTTTGGCTTGTTTGGAAATTGTACAAGGTATGATATTCCAGATGCAAATATGTCATCCTCGTTTTGAATCTCAAGCCATGCATTTCCTCCAGTCATCTTGCTAAAGATTTCACGAATGTCTTTATCCACTTTATCGTACGATTCCAAGAAGGTCTGGCGTTTACCCTTGTCAATTTCTTCTATGAATTTTACAATAGAGTTTCGTTCTGCTTCAAGTTCATTCTTTCTTGATGACATGGATCGATACCCGTTTGAGATTTCAACATATGCATCTGGGGCTCTAGTATTAAGTGAGCCAGACAAGTTTTTCTTTTCAGATTCTAGTGCAATTAAGATCTGGTCAACGTCAAATGATTCCAAAAGTGCGTGCTGATAACCATACGAATGCAGTGTTTTACGAATTCGCTCCTCGTTTTCTACCAAGTCCCTAACATCACGTTCTATAGAATCAGACTGTCTTTCCATGCCGTTCACTTCTTTGCTTAGCATTCGCTCTGATTCATAAATGTCCTTTAGTTTGGAATCATATTCTTTTAGTGTTGATACCGATGTTCCAGATGTAGAGATTAGTTGCTGTTCTTTTTCTCTTAATGTTACAAGCATTGCATCAACTGTTTCCTTTTCTTTTGCTAGGGCCCTGGACTGGACTTCAATGTCATATTTTTCATGGTTTAGAGAAGACTGTTCTTGAGATACCATTCTCACATTTGCTTTTAGTGAATTTTCTTCGTTACCAAGGTTAGTTAGATTTCCAGTCAGTTCCCGGAACTGCGTAGATATTGCACTATGAGAGCCAAGCAAGCTGGCACGTTTTTCATTTAGAGTAGAGAGTTGACTTGCCACCCTTGTCTGTCCCTCATCAGCATAATTTTCCCTAGTCAAAGAGATGCGCTCGTCAAGTGATGACTCGTATGATTGTAATTTTGATATTGTAACCATGATACTCTCTTCTCTTCTTCGCAATTGTGATATTCTTGAAGTGAGTTGCTCTTCAGACAGACCCAAGTTCTTGAGTTTTGCCTTGATGTCTGAAAGACCAAGGCCCACATTTGCAAAGCCAGTCTCAGACGAGTTGTACCTATTTTCAAGACTATCAGTTATTCTTTCTAATTTTTTTAGTTGCCCTTTTTTGTTTTGAATAAATCTTCGTAATAGTTCAAGTGACTGGACAAGCCCATCTACTGATGTGCTTAGTAAAATAATTTTTGTAAGGTGAGAAACTTTGGAGTTTACATCAACTATTACAGCATTTGCATCTGCTTCAAAGAACTGTCCATCAACTGTTACTGCCTTGTAGCCTTTCTTGGACAATTCGTATGCTTTTTCCTTTGAATCTACCAATACGATATTTCCAAAAATGAAATTTTTAAGGGATGTAAATTTATCATCACACTTGACAAAGTCAGACAAGATTCCAAGTACTCCAGGCTCTTTGTTGACAGATATTTTTGAATCAGATATTGCATCAAGTGGAATAATCCTAATCTTTGGTAATTTTTTTGACTGGGCAAACTCTGCCAATC
>JBOGQV010000239.1:0-4157 GCA_050749145.1 Nitrosotalea sp.
GACCAAGCCAGTCCCCAGTTGGCCACCCCTGAAACTCTCCCAGTACACCAGGCGGAGTATTTGTTTGGATAATTTTTCCCTGCGGATCTATTACAAAGACTGAGAGATTTGTGGCAGGATCTTTCCAGGATATAGTCATTGCAATAGAGTTTATTGTCTTGTCGGTGACGTCAAAATAATATTGTCTCCAGTCTCCTGCATTGTACCTGTTTGACATGTCAAACCCTCCTCCAATGTATCCATTTCCATATAGCGCATCACCCTGCTGTCCCTGTATTACAGTAGGCAGATCTTTTGGTTGGAGTTTTTTCATTACGGCATATGATACCGGTACACTGACACTGTGTGAGTTTTCTTCAAAGTTGATGAACGCTTGATACAGTCCAGGAGTTTTGTCTTGCGGTACAATTAGTGTAGCTACAACTCTAGCTGTATCATGCGGTGGAATTTGAATATTTTTTGAGTTTAACCAAATTTCACTCCATGGTACTTTTTTGTAATAGCTTGCAGTCAAGGTATAGTCAGAAGATGTCGAGTTTTTCTTTGTGTCCCCTGTCCAGTATGAATATCTTGTAGGTACAGGATAGACACCAACTAGAGGGACATGTTTTATTTGCGCTGCAGGCTCTGAGACCCTGAGCTCCTGTACAGTTCCCCATGCGCCACCCCTGTTTATCAAGGAGAGATCCTTTGAGACAGGAACAGAACTGCTGTTTTCTGTGTCCCAGTCATATAGATAAAGCGATGATATCTTCAGGTCATCAGCATATGTTTTTGCAGACGAGTTCATGAATTGTGAAAAGGGAGATTCTAGATTGAGGACCAGCATAGAGGTACCATCAGGAATAGGGTTTGTCTTTTCAAAGAAAGACCCAAGTCCGGTATGATTTTTTATTTCTTGCAATGGTACATAATTTGGTCTATAGGTTCCTGGTTTTTTTGTTGCTTGATCCTGTAATCTAACCTGGGTTGTTCCGGTATAGGTATCAGTTTTAACCAGTCCAAGTTTTTGCGGTTCGATGTTGATTTCTATTGTATGGTTAGTTGGGTTTACAATGGTAAAAACTGCAGATGTCCTGTCTCCGGGATTTAGTCTGCCACCAAACCAAGATGTTTCAGGCAGTGAAGAATTGGTGAATCTGATTTTTTTCAAGCCAACTGAAGATGCGTTCATTTGGTTTAGTGCAGAATCTAGAATTTTTTTTGTATTATAATATGATGCGTCGTTATAGACTTCAAAGGCGCCATCATTTCCCAATGCAAAATCAACTGCCCTTGTTACATTTACCAGTCCAGTGCCTTGAGAGAATGGATCATTTCCAAGATCAGTTGCAGTTGACATTAAGATATTTTTTATTGTAAAAGAATTGTATGGTATACCCTTGTCTTTTAGACTCTCCATGAGAATTGCTGCAGAGCCTGCCACAAGCGGTGCTGCAAGACTTGTTCCGCCAAACAAGCCATAATTACTGGTATCATTTTTGCTAGTTTTTGTAACCGATGTTGGGGTATAGCTATACTCTCCTACTGCCATCAGATCAGGCTTGGGGTCTCCAATAAGAGATGGGCCCTTGCTTGAAAACCCAGACACTTCACCATAATGAGACGTGTTGTTTCCAAATCTTGGTTGGCCCTTGAATGGGCCATAACCCACAAAGACATTGTCAGTGACTGCTCCAACCGTAATTCCAAACGGTGCAGCATCTGGGGTGCCCATCGTACCATATCCAGGTCCTGCATTTCCTGCACTGCTGACTATTAACACTCCAGGATAGTTGACATCAAGTGAGTGTGGTACAGATAAAGCTCCAAGCAAAAGCGACTGTGCATCAAGTCCCGGAACTGACTGTAAAGCAGGAAAAGTCGATATTCCCCAGCTGTTCGATATGATATCCACTCTAGTATTTCCACTATACCTCCACTGGTTTTTTTCTTGGTCAAACCCTGCAGCCCAGAGCCAGCCATAGATTGCATCACCCAACCAGAGTGCCTTGATGGGAACTATCTTTGCACCAGGTGCAACACCCTTTATGTAATATTTTGTAGAGTTGGCATAAATGTCATAACTTTGTTTTCCTGCCGAAGTTATCGACCCAGCAGTGCCCGTACCGTGTCCCCCAAAGTCATACATTACTCCAAAGAAATTTCCATGGGGGTCAAGGGGGGGAAGCAGTGTTCCGTTTATGGCACCCAGTTTCTTGTCAACCGTAGATGGTTTTGCAACTACACCATAAACATCAAGTACATGTGCACCAACTGTACCTGCACTATAATCTGGGATTCCATCATGGTTTGAATCATAAACAAGATTCTCGTTTCCCTTGCCAAGCGTGATTGGACTTTCATCAGTAAAATCAAGATCATATTTTGGAACAATAGAGCTGTCAAATTTTGTATAATCTTTCCACGAGTCTGACATGTCTGCAATTATTGTATCGTATAATCCCGGGATGCTAGAATCAACAACAAGGACTGGAACAATCTGCAGTCTTGAATACTGCCCCTGAGAGACGCTCTCATATATCATGCCAAAATGATACACGCCACTTTGTGATACGATAAAGTGCCGTGGATCTTTTCCTATTTTATAGTCACTTGGAACTGTTCCGTTAAGTACAGGAGATCCTCCCTTTGGATACAGAGAATTATACACTTGGAGGTAGGTGGCCTTGCCTTTTTTATGAAGGTCTAAAAATACACCCTTTGAGGTTACATAAACAGAAGATGTGGCATTTTTTGGAATCATATTTGTATAGTTTTGTATAACACCTTTTTTGATATTTGCAACAAATGTTGTGTTTGATAGTACAATTCCTTGCCCGTCAGCATCAATCATTATTGGGGCATTGTTTTTGTCACGCGCAACAGAATTAGATACATCAGGATTTGAAAAATCAGTTCCAGTATCCACTATACCTATTTTTATTCCGTTTCCAGTATACCCATACTTGTGAATTACAGCATCAGAACCCATGATTGTATTGATTCGTGAAACTTCAGTTGCAGGCATTGCAGGCTTTACAGAATCAAACTCTAGGGGAAGATCTTCAATTACATTGTATCCGTTTAATTTTAAATTTGAGACCTGGTCTTGATCAAAAAAACCTAATGCAAGAGAACCGTGACTTGAATCCATTGCATATATGATATCATTTGCTTGCGATGCAATATCTGCGACATGACCGGAACCTGATACAATGTATCTTTTTATCACAGGCTGGTATGACGATGGCTGAAAGTTTACCAAGTCTGATGTATTGTAGATTGGTATGGAGAGATTATTTTTTGGAAGATCAATATCAAATCCCATTACTGCTTTTGGAAAAAGAGAAAATACCAAGATACAGATTAGGAAAAACCCAGTTTTTGAGATTATGCCTTTTTTCTTTACCATGTAAACTATCGTCGCCTAGCAAGAATTGTTATTTGTAGTGCGATAATTATTGCTATGAGAGCCACGACAGGAAGAAACAATGAATTTAGCTGCGTTGATGCCTGATCAATGTTTGTAACCGAATCAGACATGGAAGTTACGCTCTTGTTGAGATTTTGGTTTGCCAGAGTGATTGATTGCTGGCTGCTGTTTAGTACATTTCCAAACCCTTGGATCTCAGACTTTAGCTTGTCAAGCTCTTTTGAAGTAGAATCCAAGACGGTATTTAGTTGTAGAATCTGGTTAGATATTCCCTCAATGTTTTGCTTTAAGACCAGAGTTGCAACAGATCCATTTGCAGTTGTACCCTTGCTATTTGCAGTTATGTGAAAGATATACGTGCCCTCTTGCATAGGTGTAAAGTCTACATAGAATAACCCTTGATGCAGAGTTTTTAGCGAATCAGTAAGACTGACCACACTGCCATCAGGCATATGGATATGTGATGAGCCAAGTACTATAGATGGATTTCCTGCAACAAGCAGTCCATCACTTGTAACCTGGATGAAGACTCGAAATGTTTGGTTAACAGCTGCATTTTGTGGTGCAAATACAGACACTAGGACAATTGGTTGTTGCGGTACTTGAACCAATGATGAGTTTGCTAGAAATTTTACATCGATTGTTTTTGATGTACCTTGCTCCTTTGTGGCAAGTGCCTCTACAGAATATGTTCCAAATGCGTAGGTGTTGGTAGCATTGGGCCATCTTATCAGTATGTGGC
>JBOGQV010000240.1:0-7822 GCA_050749145.1 Nitrosotalea sp.
GCCAAGAAATCTAAAAAAACTACCTACATCAAAGTAGTGATAAGTTCAAAAACTCAGCTGAGTTCATTTAAGAAACTTCTTAGGAGGATATTTAAAATTATATCAAAAACAGAGCTTGCAGGATTTATAATACAGCCTACGTACGGTATTTCAGAGCCTAGTTTGGAACAACTATTCAGCTTTTATGATTCAGTTTATGAATATGATGATCAAGTTAGAATAGTACCTCAGCTTCATAAATTCATAGGTGCTCCTTGATGAATAAAGAAAGAGTAAAACGATTGATTCGAGAAATAATTGCAGAGATAGGTGAAGATCCAACAAGAGAGGGTCTTGTAGATACCCCCAGCCGAATAGCAGACATGTATGAAGAAATCTTCAAGGGGTATGAAGGTGAGTCTGAACTGTCAGTAAAGTTTTCTGAGGATTCTGATATTGTAATTGCAAAAGATATCCAATTTTATTCCATGTGTGAACATCACATGTTACCATTCTATGGAAAAGTAAGTGTGGCATATGCTCCAGATGGAAAAGTATTTGGAATATCAAAATTGGTTCGTCTTGTAGAAAAATATTCTGCTAGATTACAAATACAAGAGCGAATCACAAAAAATATTGCTGATGAACTGTATTCAGAAGGAGTCAAAGGTGTAATTGTCATTGCAGAAGGTGAACATCTTTGTATGAAAATGCGAGGAGTGAGAAATGATGCTGTAGTAACAACAATAGCATCAAGAGGAGTTTATGATAAAAAAGAAGCAAGATCAGATGTTCTAAATTTGATCTATAGCGGAAAATCTAAACCAAATATTGGTTAACCTAAAAAATTAAATAATAACAGCTAATGCAGAACTAGTGTGGGAGCACACAACAACATTCATGTTCCAAAAGAATCTTGGCCTGCCTTTATGTGGTATGCTATAGAATTTTTCATTGTATTAGGAGCAGGATTAGGAATTTCTCTGAATTCAATGGATTTCTTCAAGAAAATGGGTTTTGATAATTCTATGACAACTTGGGCATTTTGGGGAATCATCGGTGCTGTGTTTCTAGCTTATTATCTAATTGTCAGACCAATAATACTAAGAAGACCAATCTTATCTAAAATCTAGGCATACCTAGTTTTGTCCAAGATCTTAGACTTGAGAAATGCCAACTTTCTGTTATTGCATGATTCACACTTTCCACAATGAATTTTGCCATTTCCGTAACAACTCCAACTCTTGAAGATCTGCTCACCTAATTCTTTATGTCCCTTCTTTAGAAGATCGCTTTTTGAGAGATTGTTCATAAATGGACTCCAAATCTTTATCTTTTTTCTAATGCCTGAGTTTATCCCGTCAATTTCTCCCTCATTCAAAGTCTTTGTAAGTAATTTTGTAAATGTAGGTCTGCAGTCTGGATATCTAGTATCTCCGGTATGTGCACCATATGCAACAACTTCAGCTTCTTTTGAGAATGCCCATGCAGAAGCTATACTCAAAAAAATAGCATTTCTTATTGGAGCCACTATGGAATAATCAAATTTTGAAGGAATTGTTATTTTGTGATTGGTGAGAGCGTTTGTATTTTCGTATAAATCTTTCATAAATCCTATGTTCACTACCTTGTGTTCTTTAAATTTTAATAATTTTGAAAATTGTTGTGCAATTTTTACTTCTTTATCTGCTTTTTGACCATAAGAAAAAGTTATCCCATAAAGATCATATTGTTTTTGCAGATAAGTGGCAGTACATACTGAATCCAAACCTCCACTAAATACTATAACAGATTTCAATTTGAAAACAGTTTGATTAGACCAAATAAAATGCTTGACTAGGCAATAGAAAGTAATATTGCACCAGACAAAATCATGATAGAACCAGTGACAACTCTGAGTATATTGCGCTTGTGTGCTATTTCTTTAAAATACAAAACTCCCCAGGATACCGCAAAAAGGGTGGCAGTCTGAGAAATAGGATATGCTACTGTAATTCCTATTGATGCTATGGCCATCAAGACAAATAAGCTGCCTGTATTGAATAAACTCCCTGAAACTATTCCTGCAATAATCTCTTTTCGAATCCATCTTCGAGATAAAAATAACAGTGGTATTCCTATTGCAAAAATCGATAAACTGCATGAAAAGAATCCAGATTGAAGTGTATGAGTTGCCTGCATTGGTATGACATACGAGCCTCCTATGATACCTGATGCTGCAGCAATAAAATATCCTTTTCGTTGTATAGTTGAAGTCTTTGTAGCGCTTGTAACAAATGGTAAACCGGCTAGTAGTAATCCAATTGCGCAAATTGCTAATATCATATAACCAAACTTTTCTTCAAAAAATAAAATTCCCCAGAGAAACGAAACTAGGATACTAAAACCTGCAAGAAATGGAGAAGTTCTTGAAAGCCCAATCAACTTAACTGAATAGAGTGCAAGGATATTTCCTACGGTCCATATGACTCCACTGAAAAGTCCACTGGGTACAATTCCAAATCCCCAAAAAAAACCAATTGGTATTGCAAAAAGAAGGACTCCTATCCCAGTAGATCCTTGGAGTTGCCAAATGTTTGCAACATTTACCTTTCTAACTGGAACAAAAAAAGTACCCCAACAAACGGCTGATCCAATAGATGACATCAACCCAAATGGATTCAATTACGGGTTCACTGTGAAAATGGCAATATAACTCGATTTCTATCTAAAATGTATACTCTAAAGTTTAATTTGTGCTAAAATATTTTTCTTGTATGACATATCTGAAAGTTGAGCGAGAAGAAGACATTGTCCAAATTACAATCAATAGACAAGATAAACTAAATGCAATGAATTTGGATGTCATGGATGAATTTATTTCTCTACTTGATAGTTTGGAAAAAGATTCTTCGCGTGTTATTATTATCACTGGTGACGGTCCAAAAGCTTTCTCAGCTGGTGCAGATATTGAATATATGAGTAGTATAGGACCAACAGAGGCAGAAAAATATGCACTTCGAGGACACGAAGTTTTGAATAGAATTGAAAAATTAGAAAAACCTGTCATTGCTGCAATAAATGGATATGCTTTGGGAGGAGGATGTGAGCTTGCACTTTCATGTGATATTAGATTTGCATCACCTAATGCACAACTTGGTCAACCTGAGGTTACACTGGGAATTTGTCCAGGCTGGGGTGGTACACAAAGACTATTGCGAATCATTGGTCCAGCTAGAGCTAAAGACCTCATATTTTCTGGTAGAAAAATTACTGCAGAAGAAGCATTCTCAATGGGACTAGTCAATAAAATATTTCCTTCTGAGAGTCTACTCTTTGAAACCAGAGCATATGCAAAGGCAATATCAAAAAACAGTAATTTTGCAATAGGAGTTTCCAAGATGCTTGTAAACCGAGGAACTGATGCTAATCTTGATACTGGATTAAAACTTGAAATATATTCATGGGCTGTGTGCTTCTCGACTAAAGATAGAGAAGAGCGAATGCGTAAATTTGTTGAAAAAAAATAACTATAATACAAAAGCGCCTTTACTTGGTCTGCAAATTACTGTAATACATTCCGTATTAGCTGACGCAAATCCTTTTTCCATTGCTTTACAGATCTTTTTGTGATCTGCAAATTTTGATGTAAATGAAATTACTGACGGCCCAGCACCACTTATTGTTACACCCAATGCACCTGCTTGCAATGCACCTGATTTAACTTTGTCAAAACCTGGAATTAGATGTTTTCTAGCAGGCTCTACAATTATGTCCTTTATTGAATAACCTATCAATTCTACATCTTTTTTTATGAACCCTGCGGTTATTGCAGATGCATTAGAAAGATTCTTCACATAATCTGATAATTTCACTTGTTGAGGAAGTACTTCTCTTGATACCTCTGTCTTTTTTTTTGGAACACTAATTTTTGGTATGGCAACACATAACACCAAATCCTTTGGAGGATCAATTCTTAGCACATCCAGTGGATTAGTTCTTACTATTACAAATCCGCCTAAAACTGATGCACTTACATTATCATAATGGATAGACCCGGCACTAGCTTTTTCTCCAATTCCTGCAAATTCTATTAGAGTATTTTGATCCAGATCAAGCTCAAATAATGCATTGAATGCAACTGCAGCAGCTGCAGCAGATGCAGCGCTGCTACCCATTCCAAATCCTGCTGGAACTCCTTTCTTAATTTTAATTAAAAGTCCAGACTTTATCTTGAATTTTTTTGACATTTCCTTAATTACTAATCCGGCTGAATTTTTTGCTGGTTCTAGGGGAACAGAATCTGAGCTCTCAATAGTGATTTCTTTCCCTTTTTTTATTACCTGAATTTCATCATAATATGCATCAAGAGCCAATCCAAACACATCAAAACCGGGACCCAAATTAGCAGTAGAGCAAGGAGCTCTTACAATGACGCTTTTCATTAATCTTCTACCTCTTCGCCCAAATTGAGTACTCGACTTAGTGCAGCTTGAAGGTTAGCCATACCTTCTCCTGTAGAATTTGAAATTGGGATCATTCCCTGAGCAAATCCACCCAAATTTAAGCTTCTAAGAATATTGATTGCAAGAGTATAATTTTCACCATCCGAATTTTTTGCAAGAGCATCTTCCAGACTTGTCATATTTGTTGACCATTTTAGTATGTCTTTAATCTTATCTTCAATAAGATCAATTTTTGTTAGGACATTTATCTGAGATAATCCGAGTCTTAATTTTATTGAAGTGGCAAGTAATGCAATCGAAACAAAATTGCTAGGGGATGTCATCAGTGATCCATCGTGAAGAAATATTGATGATTTTTCTTCTATGTTCAAATTTTGTATGATAAATGGTCCACTTGCTCTATATGCAAACAACTCAACTTGACCAGGTGTATCTATTATAAGATAATCGGGATTTACATTATCTATTTCGTTTTGTAGATCATCTATTTTTGATGCAATAAGATCACTTGCCATAATCATTGATCCATTAGGTCCTAGATCATATTGTTTCATAATTTGTACAATATCGATATAATCTCTAACATCTATGTCGCATGTATATGGTAAATTCTCAACACCCGGATCTAAATTTAACATACCTACAAACGCGCCATTTCTAGAATAATAATCAAGAATTTTGGAAGCTAACAATGACTTTCCAGCCCCTGCGGTTCCAACTAAGAAAATTGCCTTCATTTTTCTAATAATTTATTTTATGTTGAGCTTATATTTCCATCCATGAGTAAGGCAGGCAATGAATTGGAAACTTCTTGCCATTCCTGTTAGCGTAATTCCATTTCTTATCATTGCTGCTACGTTTAACGTTAGTTTTGAGAATCTTCTTGCAATTGGTATTCTGCCTTTCATAGGTGCTTCAATAGCTATGGCTGGTAAATTATTCACTCAAGGCCTAAAATTCAATTATCTTGTAAAGAAATTTTTGGGCCCTGTGGATGTAAACTGGAGGACAATTTCTGTAAGAATAGGTAGTGAATTTGTAACATCTACAACTCCTTCTTTTGTAGGAGGTGAATTGGTCCGAATAATGTGGTTAGGTAAAAAAGGTGTTCCAATAGGCAAAGCATCTTGGGTAACAATAATAGAAATTGTAACTGAAGTACTAGTTTCTGGAGTATTTGCAATTGTCGCAGCTATAATTTCATTTGTATATGGTGCTTATGCAATAGGAATCACAATTCTTGCAATTAGTATTCCCATAACCGGACTCTGGTCTACTTTATTCTTTTTGTCATCAAAAAGAACATTCCAAATACCTGGATGGGCAGCACGAATTGCCACAAGAGCAGGAAAAGAACGTTCGCTGAAGTATATTGATAAAACTAATCTTTGGATGAAAGAAATTTGTGATATGAGTAGACAGACTCTTCATACAAAAGAAATCAAAAAAGCATTTACAGTTTCAATAATAATTTCTATATTCACATGGTCACTTTATGGTCTTTCGTTTATGATAATTGCAAATGGTGCAGGTTATGTGATAGACTTTTTTCACTCGCTTATGGCTACAATGGCATCAATTGCAGTTGGTAATCTACCAATTACTATTGGTGGTTCTGGTCTAACTGAATTTTCAATTTGGGCATATTTAGGACACTTGAATAATTTAACATTTGAAGCTGCCAAGAATAGCCTACAATGGAATATTGTGATTGGATGGAGAATTGCTACTTATCATGTTGGGCTTGTAATAAGCTGGCTCTTTCTTATGAAAGTAGTCTACCCGAGCATAAAGAAAGCCAAAACTGTATAGAAAGCACTTTATTTTCAAGCTTTTAATTTTTAATTATTGAATTATTCTGGTAAAGTAGTTGTTATTACAGGTGCATCAAGTGGAATTGGAGAACAGTCGGCTGAAGAATTTGCAAAATTACATGCTAATGTAATACTTGTATCTAGAAGTGAGGAACAATTACAAAAAGTAGCTATAAAATTATCAAAATATCAGACTAAGACTCTTGTTTATGCATGTGATGTATCTAATAAAGAACAAGTAGATAAAATGGGAAAAACCATAATCGAAAAATTTGGTACAATTGATGTGCTTGTAAATAATGCAGGTTTTGGAATATACAATACTGTAGAAAAAACAAAAATAGGTGAAATGGAATCACAAATATCTACAAATTTTCTTGGAATGATGTATTGTACAAAGACATTTCTGCCAAAAATGTTACAACAAAGATCTGGACATATTGTTAACGTAGCATCTGTAGCAGGAAGCATTGGGATTCCTGGAATGGCATCTTACTGTGCGTCAAAATTTGCAATGTTGGGGTTCTCAGAATCACTATTTCATGAACTAAAGGGAACCGGAGTGGGAATAACTGTAGTAAGTCCTATAATGGTAAGAACTAATTTTTTTAATCACGAGTCTTTTGATAAAATGCCACGATATTCAACTACATCACTTAATCCAAAGACTGTGGCAAATGCTGTGGTAAAAGCTGCCTCATCACCCAGACTTGAGATTGTTGTACCGCAATTTGTAAGATTTGTAATATGGCTAAAACAAACTTTTCCATATTTGATAAATCCTATAGTAGGAGGAATCTTTAGAAGATCAATGAAATCTACGATGGACTGAAAAGTCTCTACTCTTCTTCGGATTCTTCTTCTCCTGAAGAATCCGAGTCTACATCCATTAGTTCAAGATTTGTAAGTTCAAACTGATAAATGGCATCCATGTCAATATCCATTTCTTTTTTCAAAAACTCAATAACTTTTTTACTTAACGGAGCCTTGAATGAATTTATTGTAAATTCATAAACAACTCCTTTCATGAGACTGGAAGGCTTTACTTTCTTTGGTAAATTCATTCCTTCTATTATCTTTCTTCCATCTTCAATGGCCTCATAAAGTTGAGAATCTATCTTCATATCCTTTTCATAAATTTCAAGTATGTAACCAGTCCTTGTAATGGATTCTGGCTTGCCAAACTTGGCATCCCTTATTTCATCTTGTACCCACTTTGGAATTTCTTTTTCTTTTCCCATTGTAACTCACTGTAACTAGCCTTGTTTTTCTTTTTTGCTTGTTGTCCACCAATCACGGTATTCATCATGTTTATCTTCTCGTGTTTTTTCTCGTTTGTTTAATCTGTATCTTATATCACTTACTTGTTCTCTAGTAGCAAACAAACCGCACTTTTTACAAATGAAATGTTTTGTATTAGCATCAAATTTCATTTCTATGACCACTTCTTTAGCTGCGCATTCGGGGCATTCAGTCAACGACGGCGATCATCAAAGTTATCCATAAAAGCTTTTGGTCAGTTTCTGGTACGCGGTCTATGTCTTCATCCCTAAAAGGTCAGTTCGCCCATCTAAGTGCCGCGTA
>JBOGQV010000241.1:0-2578 GCA_050749145.1 Nitrosotalea sp.
AATCTGGGGTTTTGATTGTGTTACCCCAACAAGAAGATTTATTGTGGATTATTTGCGTGACCTCTCTATGGATATTGTATCTGAACTCAAAAAAGGGAACAGAAGAGCCATTGCACGAGCCATTTCTATTATAGAAAATAATGAAAAAGATGCCAAGACTATCATAAAAAAGATCTTTAAAAATTCTGGCAAGGCCATGAAGATTGGTATAACAGGGCCTGCAGGGGCTGGAAAAAGTACCCTGATAAACAGGACAAGCCTTGAGCTCAACAAACTAGGTTACAAGACTGCCGTTCTTGCAATAGACCCAACTAGCCACATTACCGGTGGTGCAATACTTGGAGACCGGGTAAGAATGACAGAATCTACTGATTCTGGTACGTATATTCGAAGCATGGCATCAAGGGGTGCAACAGGTGCCATATCAACATCACTACGAAACAGCATCAGAATTTTAGAATACGCCGGGTTTAATCCTATAATAATTGAAAGTGTGGGTGCAGGACAAACTGAAGTTGATATTGAAAAAGTTGTAGACTTGACAGTTGTTGTCTTTAATCCTCATACAGGTGATAGCATCCAGACAATAAAGGCAGGCCTGACTGAGATTGGTGATGTATACCTGATAAACAAGAGTGACTTGCCTGGCGCTCGTCAACTCTTTGACTCTGTACGAGACTTTATTGGCATGTCAGAGAAGAACCCTGATGTTATGATGGTGTCTGCAAAATCAAACAAGGGTGTAACTGATTTTGCAAAAAAACTAGAAGATCTCATGAAATTACGACAAAAGACCAAGGTTGCAGAAGAGGAATCACGATTGGACTCTGAGCTACGAGATATTGTTTTAAATAATGTTAAAAATAAAGTTACAACGATGCTTGATTCTAGCAAGTCATATGCAGCTTATCTTAAAAAAGTCCAGGCAAGAAAAATTGATCCATTTGAAGCCGCAGACAAGATATCAAAGGGGCTAGTGTGACATGGTGGTAAAATCTGTCAAGACTGATTCTAATATTACCGTAAAACGTTTCTATGATTCAAAGGTAAAGCCAAAAAGCAAGACCGAGGAACCCGGAAAATATCCTTACACTAGGGGAATACATCCTGGAATGTATCGAGACAGACTCTGGACAATGAGACAGTATACGGGTTTTGGAACTGCAGAGCAGACAAATAAAAGATTCAAGTATTTGTTAGAGCGCGGACAGACGGGTTTATCCATGGCATTTGATTTGCCAACCCAGATTGGCTATGACGCAGATGATCCTCACGCAGAAGGTGAGGTGGGAAAAGTTGGTGTCTCTATTACTTCACTTAAGGACATGATGAAATGCTTTGATGGAATTCCACTTGACAAAGTCAGCACATCCATGACAATTAATTCTACGGCATCAACATTGCTTGCATTATACATTGCAACAGGGGCAAAACAAGGAGTAGACAGCAAACAACTACGTGGAACAACACAAAATGATATCCTAAAAGAATACATTGCAAGAAACACGTACATCTATCCACCGCGTCCATCAATGAGACTAATTGGTGACATGATTGAATATTGTTCAAAAAAAGTTCCTCAATGGTATCCTATATCAATATCTGGATACCACATGAGAGAAGCAGGATGTAATGCAGTCCAAGAAGTTGCATTCACTCTTGCAAACGCAATTGAATACATTGAAACGTGTGTTGACAGGGGGTTGAAAATTGATAGCTTTGCACCACGGTTGTCATTCTTTTTCTGCTGCACCAGTGAATTTTTAGAAGAGATTGCAAAGTTCCGTGCTGCACGAAGAATTTATGCCAAGATACTAAAAGACAGATTCCATGCAAAAGACAAACGTTCCATACAACTAAAATTCCACGTGCAGACAAGTGGAGAATCGCTTACTGCACAACAACCTGACAATAATATCGTACGTGTTGCGGTACAATCAATGGCTGCAGTTCTTGGAGGATGTCAGTCACTTCATACCAATTCAAAAGACGAAGCTCTTGCATTGCCCACCGAGGCCGCAGTAAAGATTGCCTTGAGAACCCAGCAAATTGTAGGCCATGAGAGTGGAATCACAAAGACAGTTGATCCTCTTGCTGGCTCGTACTATATGGAAAATCTAACTGATGAAATCGAGGCAGAGGCAAACAAGTATCTCAAAAAGATAGACCGGATGGGAGGCTCACTTGTTGGAATAGAGCGGGGATTTTTCCAGTCTGAGATCAGGCAAAATGCATATCGATTAAAGAAGGAAATTGATGGAGGCGACCGAGTCATAGTTGGTGTCAATAAATTCACTGATACAACAAAGGAAAAACCAGACATTATGAAAATTGATGACAGTATCCAAACACAACAGATGGCACATCTAAAAGAGCTCCGTAGTACACGTGATAATACAAAGACAAGCCATGCACTAGAAAAAATGAAGAGTGCTGCAGAAAAGGATGAAAACCTCATGCCGTTTATCTTGGATGCCGTAAACAATTATGCTACACTAGGAGAGATTAGCAATACATTCCGTGAAGTCTTTGGAATTTACCAGCCAAAGGAGACATTCTAGAATGAGACTAGACCATG
>JBOGQV010000242.1:0-4026 GCA_050749145.1 Nitrosotalea sp.
CCAACATCAGCCTGCATCACTTGAGGCTTTGAAAGTACTTCCATCATAACTTCTGTTGTCTTTAGTCCATTACCAGTAACATAACATACAGTGAGATCATTTTTGTCAATTTTTCCTTCGTCAACCATTTTCTTTAATACTGCTACAGAGACACCTCCTGCAGGTTCTGTAAATATGCCCTCAGTTCTGGCTAGTAATAGTATAGCATCCAAGATTTCCTTGTTGTTTGACTCTTCAGCAAAACCATTGTATTGTTTTAGGCGTCGCAATACATATTGACCATCACCAGGATCACCTATCGCTAAACTTTTAGCTATTGTATCCGGTATTTCCACAGGAGTTACTTCTGAAAGATTTTTCTTGAAAGCGTCAACAATTGGTGCACACCCATGAGGTTGAGCTGCAATCATGTGCATGTTAGAAACTTGGTTGATTAGTGAGACATGTTCCAACTCTTCAAATCCTTTACAAATAGCATTTAACATAGCTCCACTTCCGACTGGCACAATAAGTTGGTCTGGTACTTTCCATTCAAGTTGTTCTGCCACTTCGTAAGCTAGTGTTTTAGATCCTTCAACATAGTAAGAACGCATGTTTATGTTCACTATTCCTATTCCTTTGCTGTCACCTATCTGTGCAGCAATTCGATTTGCATCATCATATGTTCCATCAACAGAGATAAAATTAGCACCATAAGAGAGAGCTTGTGTTATCTTTGCATGTTCAATGTCACTTGGTGCAAATATGTAACAAGGAAAATCACCTTTTGCAGCATGAGCTGCAGTAGCGGATGCAAGATTTCCTGTTGATGCACACCCTACAGCAGATAAACCAAATTCTTTTGCTTTTGACACAGCTACACCTGCAGGTCTGTCTTTAAATGAAAATGTTGGATTTACAGAATCATTTTTTACATATAGATTATTCAGACCTAGCGCTTTACCTAATTTTTCTGCTTTAATCAATGGAGTCATTCCAGCGCCTATACTAACTATATTAGATTTTGATTCAATTGGTAAAAGTTCATGATATCTCCAATAGGTGTGCTCTCTATTTGAGAAAGTATTTTTGTTTACAGATGGAAAATCATAACATACGTCAAGAGGGCCAAAACATTCTTCACAAATATACTTGAATGTAGGAGCATATTCTTTCTTACACTCTCTACATTGTAGAAACTTTATTTTTCCCAAGACAATTCTGACTTTACAAAATAGTACATAAAAAATCCTAATATTAATTTAAGTGACACTTAATTTATAAACCAACAAGATTAAGTGAAAATTAATACAAATTCAGGGGTAATTTTAAAAAAGATCCATCAACAAAAGAGGTCACAACTTGGAAATTTCGTAAATTAAGAGATTTTATGAATTTTTTACAACTAGAAGAAATATTAATGATAGCATCAAAATGAAACTCGAAAATTGAAAATAAAAGAAAGATCAAAGAAGAAGAAACATACAGGAAAAATAATCGGATTAATCATAATAACAGGCATAGTTGCAGCTGCGGTTTATTCATATTATCATCAAAAAGAATTAGACGCACAGCAATGGAAATGGATTGTATCAGGTCCATTTTCAATTAATAAAAATCAGTACAAACTTGGAGAGAATATTTTCATGATAGTAAGTGGCTTGCAGCCAACCGAAGTAGGAGAAATTGATGTCGTAGATCCAAAGGGAGATACGTATAGTAAAATACCATTTAATGGAACCATGAAATCTAATTTTAAACAGTTTTTTAAACCACAAACTCAAAGGACATTTGCATTATGCAATGCCACACAACTGGTAGGTAATTGGAACATAGTATTCAAAGGAGTCCCTTACAAATCAATACCATTTGAGATAGTAAATGAGTATATTCCAGGAGAAGAAAATGGTGAAGGTTTAGCACCTGTGCCTAAAGGATTAGATCCGTGCTAAAATTATTTTTCTAGAATATTGTGGAAACACATTCTTTCTCCAGTATGACATGCAGGTCCACTCGGTTCTACTAGATATACGACTGCATCAGAGTCACAATCTACCAAGATTTCCTTGACTTTTTGTACATTACCGGATTCTTCCCCTTTCATCCACAGTTTGTTTCGTGATCTACTCCAAAACCACGAGTTGCCAGTTTTTTGTGTAAGTTCAAGAGATTCTTTATTAGCATATGCAAGTGTAAGGACTTCCTTAGAGTGCACATCTTGAACAATTACGGGTACAAGACCACCACTTTTTGCAAAATCAATATCGTTTATCTTTTTATTCATAATAACACCATTTGTCTAAAGCCCTATTTTTCTGTTATAGTCTAACAGGGACTCCATTTTCCTTGAGATATTCTTTTACCCTATCTACAGAATGGGTCTTGTAATGAAATATTGATGCAGCCAGAGCAGCATCCACATTAGTTTGTAGAAAGACATCAAGCATATGTTTTGGTTTGCCACATCCTCCTGATGCCACAACTGGTATGTTTACAGCGTTGACTATTTCTTTAATGAGTTGTACATCATATCCCTCCTTTGTTCCATCCATGTCTATGCTTGTTAGCAGAACCTCACCTGCACCGCGTCTTTCCACCTCTTTTGCCCACTCTATAGCATCAAGGTTGGTAGGAGTTTTTCCACCATAAATGTAAACCTCGAACCAAAACTTTTTGGAATCAGATGTAAAGATGTGTCTATCTTCTTTTATTTCATAATTACGTTTTACATCCATCGCTATCACCACACATTGTTTACCAAAAATTTCCATCAACTTTGTTATTATTTCGGGGTTTTTCACAGCACCGGTGTTAATGGCAACCTTATCAGCTCCACTAAGAAGAATATCCCTTGCATCCTGCAAGTTCTTTACGCCACCACCTACAGTAAATGGAATATCAATTACCTGAGCTACTTTTTGTACAAGACTTTTGATTGTCTCTCGTTGTTGTTCGGAAGCTGTTATATCAAGAAAGACTAGTTCGTCAGCTCCCTCTTGACTATATTTTTCTGCAAGCAAAACAGGATCGCCTGCATCTTTTATCGATTTAAAATGCATTCCCTTTACCACTCTACCATTATCAACATCAAGACAAGGGATTACTCTCTTGGTTAAAGTCATGCTAGCGTCTTAACCTCTTCTACAGATATCTTTCCATCATATAATGCCTTACCAAGAATTACTGCAGCCGCACCACATTTTTTTACGTTTACAATATCTTGCAAGTTAGATATTCCTCCACTTGCGATAACACTGGTATTTTGTATGCTACATGCTTTTTGTAAAGAGTCAAGATCAGGTCCATGTAATGTTCCATCTCTTTCCACAGTGGTTAAGAGAAATTGGGAATACCCAAGTCTTGCAAAACTTTCAATTCCGTGGATAAGTTCTATGCCAGTATTTTCTTTCCATCCACTAATCACTATTTTACCTCCCATTTGATCTGCAGATATCACAATTCTTTCCTTCCCAAATTTCTTTGAAACCTCCTCTAAGATTTCTTTATTTTTAAAAGCAATAGTTCCAAGAACTACTTTGGAAGAAAATTGTAATGCATTTTCTATCATTTCTTTTGTGCGTAGACCTCCAGCAGCTTCAACAGGTATGGAAACTGATTCGGTAATTTTTTGAATTGTTTGTAGATTTGAACCTGTTCCAAGAGTAGCATCCAAATCTACCACATGAAGCATATCTGCACCAGCTTTTTCCCATTTTTTTGCCGTTCCAACAGGATCAGAACTGTATACAGTCTTGTTTTTTGGATCTCCCTTTACTAGGCGCACTACTTTATTATCCATAATATCAATGGCAGGAATTATCTTCACTTTTTGCACACTCGTAAAAAGTTCTTTATCATAATAGCGCCAACTTTGCTAGATTTTTCAGGATGAAATTGTGTTCCAAACAATGTTTGGTTTTCAATTACAGCAGGTACATCTATCCCATAATCAGAGTCTGCCATGATAATTTCTTCATTTTTTGGTTTTACTCTATAGGAATGAACAAAATAAACCCACGAACCTTCCTTCACTCCATCTAGTAGTAC
>JBOGQV010000243.1:0-1792 GCA_050749145.1 Nitrosotalea sp.
GGTCGCCGGGATTTGAACCCGGGTAACGGGCTTGGAAGGCCAGTGTACTAACCAAACTATACTACGACCGCTCACTGTGCCAATCTTAGACCTACATAATAATTCTTTTTTCGTATTCATAGAGTATCCGTGAAATTATGATATGAGCTTCAAGTGGATTATTGTCTACCGATACTGTCTTGTCAAAATATTCTTTATTCTTATCAGAAAACTGACCTTTTGAAAATCCTCCTATTACAAGACAAGTATTGTTTTTTATCTCCTCAGATAATTTTTGATAAGAGCTATTGATGCCCTTACTTGAAAGTGCAATGGTCTGTTCTGGATTAATTTTTTTAATCAGTTCTCCAAAACTCATGTCCTTTAATGTAAGAAGTGTATTGTTGTTTTCTTTGATTTCTTTAGTGGCATACAGTTTTTCAATAAGCCCAATGAATCGATGATATGATTTTGGTAGTCTTACATTTTGGCCTATAAAAATAACTTTGTCATCAATTGTATGAACAAACACATTCAATTTATTTTCAAAATAGAGAGGAATGCTACAAGCCTCAAGTAGGGAAAAATGAACCAAATCTGGCCTTCCTCTTTTTATCTCATTTTTGATTCCCTTCATTGCAGCAAAATGCCATGATATGTCAAGCAAAATCTCAGATGGTCTTTTGTTAGATCTTCTAGCAGATGCTGTAACAGAATTATGTCTCTGTAGATCTATAGGTACTAGTTCTAATGCTGATTCTGCTATTACAAGAGAGAGCAAGATTGTATTTTAAGGGTGGGAATTATTAAACAACATGAAACCTGCAATTAAGGATCTCATAATAGAAAGAATGCAAATCCTGATTAAAAATGCTATATCAAATGCAAGATCTAACCCTGAATTGACAGAAAGACAAGCAGTACTGGCCAAAAGACTCTGCACAAAATATCGCATTCGGATGCCATATGAATTACGGTCAAATTATTGTAAAAAATGTAAAAAGTTTATTGTACCGGGATTTACTGCAAGGATAAGAATAGGTCGAAGTAATGTCAAATCAATACGTATTACCTGTGCTTTCTGTAATCACACATACAGAAAGATAATTAAAAAATGAATTCCAATAGGTCAATGATTTATAAGACGAACTTTGAATTTTGGTTTTTATGGCAAAGGCATACGATGTTCCAGCAGATTTACTGATCGGTAGATTAACTGAGACTCTAAAGAAAGAAGATATCGTACAGCCAAGCTGGATTCCATTTGTTAAAACTGGTGCTCATGCAGTAAAGCCTCCTCAACAGAGTGATTGGTATTACACAAGATGCGCATCTCTTCTAAGAAAAATTTACTTGCACGGACCTATTGGTATCAATGATTTAAGATCAATGTATGGGGGTACAAAGCCTGTAGGTTATGGAGGAGCTCATCATAGAGATGCTGGCGGTGCAATAATTAGAACAGCAGTACATAGTTTAGAAAAATTAGGTTATTTGGATAAGGTCGAAGGAAAAGGTAGAACAATATCACACGAGGGAATGAAGAAACTTGACAGACTATCAACTGAGATCTTGAATGAATTAATTGTAAAGAATCCAAATCTGAAGAAATACTACTGATAATTTCATGTGCTCTCATAATCCAAATGATGATGGAAATCCAAGCGATGCAGAAGTTTCTGCTTTAAAGGAAAATGCACTAAAGACTCTTCTAACAGCTGAATCGAGACTTAGGTTAAACAATGTTAGATTGGTTAAACCTGATCTAGCAGCAATGGTTGAAAACTACCTTCTAGGATTAGCATCACAAGGA
>JBOGQV010000244.1:0-10403 GCA_050749145.1 Nitrosotalea sp.
CAATTACTGCATGAGCATTTGCAACTAAATCTTCGTCAGACATTGTTTCATCACCTATCTTACATGCCAAAGAAAGAGAATTTTTTAGCCTCACTCTTATTGATGATCTAAATCTTTCCAATATTGATTCAATTGGAGCGTTAAATGGAAGCGGTGTTGGCATCTTTCCTCTAGGACCCATGAACTGACCCAAAGTCTTACCAACGTTTGCCATTACTGAAGTATCTGCAATGAAAAAGTCATAACCGTTGATTAATTTACGAGACTCTCTTTTGTTTGATCCCATCTGTGTTACTTGCGTACTGTCTACTACCAAGTCTGCATTAGCACCCTTTGCTTTTACACCTAGATCTCCTGATGCAATAACGCATATTGAAGATGAATGATTCATTTTTTTTGGTAACTGAACTGTCTCATTTATGGCAAATCCTTTCTTTACATCAATATCTCTGAAAACCATGATTAGCTCTACTGCCTGCTTGAATTTTCTCTCCTTTGTGCTCTTTTTAGCATCTGTTATCATTTGAGCTATCTGGGACTCGGTAATCATTACGAAAACGTTCTGATTTGCCTATTTAAAATCCTTTAGCGACAAAATCCTTCGAGAATTATATAATTGTAAAAATTTCATGTGATGATGCTAGTCTTGAAATAAGAATACTTTTGGAAAAGTAACTTACATTTATTAAATAGTAATAAAAACAAGTCGCAAAGTTGCACAAATTCGACGAATTAGATATGAAAATAATTACCGAACTTAGCCGTGATGGTAATACATCAGTTCCTAATCTTTCAAAAAAACTTGGTGTAAACACTTCGGTTCTCTATAGCAGAGTAAAGCGACTTGTCAAGAAAAAACTAATCAAGAAATTTACTATTGTAGTTGACGAATCCCTGATAGGAATTGGAGTAAGAGCTACTATGGGTATTAACAGAGATCCAAAGCAAAAAGACCAGATCCATAAAGCATTGCTAAAAACTCCTGAGATAGTTGCAATCTCTGAAGTTACTGGAAGATTTGATATTTTATTGACCTTGCGAGCACAGAACCTTGAGGAACTACATACTGTAGCCATTGAAAAAATAGGAAAGATAGAAGGAATACAGAATACGGAAACTTTTGTTGAATTACAGAAAACCGATAAAGATCCAGTCTATACAGTAACAGAATAATTTATTAGAATTTGTTATCCCACTTGCCTGATTCCAGGTCAGCGGTTGCCTCTTTTGGATTCTTACCATCTATTTTGACTCCCAGTGCAAGGCAAGTACCGATTATTTCCTTTGATGCTGATTTTATGTTTAATGCATAAGATGAATCTATTTTCAACTTGGCAACCTTGACAACAGAATCTGGTGAAATATCTCCGACCCATGTGGCACCGGAAGTTCCTGATCCTTTCTGAACGCCTGCCTCTTTTAGGATTAGAGCTGCAGCTGAAGGAATTCCAACTTCTACAGTCCATTTCTTTGTTGACTTGTCTACAACGACCGTAACAGGTATTTTCATTCCCTCAAAATCTTTAGTTTTTTCATTTATGGCAGTAACTATTTGTAAAATGTTAACACCTAGAGGTCCCAAAGTTGGACCCAATGGAGGACCTGCACTAGCTTGGCCTCCTGTTACAAGTGCAGAAACTGTCTGTATGTCGGCCATGTTTTCTTTTTCCTCTAAAATGTAAATTTAATCCTTGCTAATGAGTTGATGGCTTGAGATAGTTTGCATCAACAGTAACTGGCAATTGGTATGGCGCATCAAGTAAAATTACTGTAGCTTCTTCTTTGTCATGATCTACCCTTGTAACTGTAGCCTTCATGCCTTTGAATGGACCGCCGATAATCTCTACTACTTGATCCACGACAAGTTCTGAAACTGTGGATTTCTTTACTAGGTAACCTTCAATGTCCTTGAATGTCAACTCTCCTCTTAGTTGACCTCTTATGTGTCTGATTCCTTGTAATGCATCAAATGCTGCATTTGCATCTATTGCTTCTACAACAACATATCCCTTGAGGTTTTCTAGGAGAAGAACTGATTGTATGTTAAGTTTTTTTAGTTTAATTCTATTTTCTAAGAGGCCCATAACAACTTTTTCTTGACCTCCAGTGGTTCTTACTGCGAAAAAGTGTGATTTTGTTTCTTGAGCCATTTTTATCTATGTCCTAAATTGATAACTGCAAATGTAAATTGAATGATGAATCCAATGGCGCCAAGTGTGGCCATTCCAAGAATCACCAGTCTCAAGTGCTCCATATAGTCTTCCTTGTCTGATTTTTTGGCAAGTTTCATAGTATTGACCATGTCCTTGAGCATCTGTTTTGGGTTTACCTTTATCAATGGAGAACTTTCCTAAAGTGTCCTTATAATTCTTATTTTGGACATGGATTACTCTACACAATCTGGCTGTTTAGGTGTCATGTCTATTTTTTCCTAGTTTATCTCTAGGTACATTTTGAGGTGATGAATATTTTTCTATATTGTCTTACTTTAATGGCTGAAATGCTAGTAGGTATTCTTCTTTGCCAAAATCAAATGTTATAGTTACTTGGGTTGTGATTTTCTTGATGCCGGTTCGGTCAAAATCTGTTACATCCTTTGGGTTCAAAGATAACCATTCCTCAATGAGATCTTCCCTGCTACTAACTCCTAGTATCTGTAATGGTTCTGTTGTTTTTGATGGTGTCTTGTCTGACTGTTGGTTTTTGTATGACAACTATTCATCCACTTTTCCATTAGTATCCTTTGCTTTTTCTCTGCCAAAATTTTCAAATTCTACTGATCTCTCAAATGCTTCTTTTATTGGAATCAGCGTGTTGACAATACTTTCTCTTTGTTTTTCAACCAGGTTTTTAATCTCTTCATATTCTGATTTTCTTGGAAGATTTTGTATTGCATTGAACAAGACATTTACCTCTTTTAGTACATTGACAGAAACTAGGTATGATTTGCCAAGGAAATTGCTCATTGCACGTAATGTTTCGTATATTATTTTCAGGTCTTCATCTGTAGTAATCTTGACAAGACGCTCAAACACCTGACTATACCTTTCTAATATGTCGGCAACATCCATTAAATTTTCTTTATACTCTACAGAATGAGACATTTTTTATTTCTCTTTTAATTCATTTTTGACTTTCTTTGGATCTTCATCTTCTAACCATGTCTTTAATGCAATCTCTACTAATTGTGATAAATCAAGTTCTCTATCTATTGCATCCTTTTTTGCTTCTTTCCAAACAAATGGATCTATCTTGATTGATGTTGTATCTCTTTTTACATTTGGATCTAGTTTTACTTTCATATTCTTGCTATACTACTAGTAGTATTTAAATTTTGAAGTACGCCTTTAGGAAATTTTACAGATATAATTTAGTAAAATCAAATTTTTGTGAAATGATTTGTATGATAAACTTGAATTTCATTTAAGATAATAAAGTGGTATATTGACTGTCACTTATGGAATTATTGGTGGCATACGAATTTGATCCTGCAGGCTCTAACATGGCATCATTTATTTCAAAACAAATGAAAAAAGAAGGCGAAATTTATCGTGGAGATAATTTTGATCTTGTAATAATATCAACTCCTGCAATTTCCGCAGATTGGCTTGAAGAAAAATATCATTATGATGGATATGTGTTTTTATCAAAACATGCATCTGAAAGCGGAACTCTTGCATTGACTTGTCATAGTACAGGAAATTTTGGAGATGCCATGTTTGGCGGAAATGCGCGCCAAGTGGCAATCCCACACCCACATTTGCAAAAATCATACATGAAGCGGTTATGGGAAGAAAGGGATGTTTTTTCAAACTTTGACATAACAATAGAAGCAACACATCATGGGCCTACTGCTTTGACCAAGCCAACGATATTCATTGAGATAGGTACAACTGAAAAAGAATGGGCAGACAAGCAACTGTGTGAAAACGTGGCAAAAATTGTTCTAAAAGAAATGTCTGAATCACCGAAAAAACATGATGTAGCCATATGCTTTGGAGGCACTCATTATCCTGCTAAATTCAATAAAGAATTGCTTGAAGGTGATCTTGCATTGGGAACTGTAATTCCAAAACATGGCTTAGAGAATATGGATTCAGAGTTGTTTGATCATGTATTGAAACGAAATACTGGGGCCAAATTTGCGCTAGTGGATTGGAGCGGACTGGGAAAAAGTAAACAAAAAATAGTAGAAATGATAAATTCTGCCAACCTGGAAATGATAAAAATTTGAAGCTTGAACACAAGGTGTACAAAGAACTCCTAAAAGTTCCAAAAGGAAAAGTAACAACATATGGTGAGCTAGCAAAGGCCGTTGGTCTGAAAAATGGACAACGCGCAATTGGCAGAATTATGAACAAAAACCCCTTTCCAGTTATAGTTCCTTGTCATAGAGTAATTCTATCCAGTGGTAAGATTGGAGGCTATGCATGGGGTGAGAAGATAAAGACCAACATGCTTTCAAAAGAAGGAGTAAAAATCAAGAAAGGAAAAATTCTTGATAAAGATAAAATTTATAGATTTTAAATTTATTTCTTGGAACGAACTTCTTCTATCAAGCTTCGAAGATGTGCCAAGTTTCTTACTTGGTTTCCGCCGACTTGTTTGTAAAGTTTCCAGTAACTTACATTTGGTATTTCTTTTCTTGATTTTGAAACTTTTAGCTGATGTCTCATTGCTCGTATTCTCTTTACATAAACTTCTTTCTTTCCAACTCTTGATCCTTTTCTTCCTTTTTTAGAACCTTGTTTAGTACCACGTTTGCGTCTTTGAGACTTCTTAAAGTGTGCTCTTCCTTTTGAAGTTCCTACGATTGGTTTTACTTGAATTGTTCCGGCAGTTATCAAACTTCTAATGTTATCACGAGTGATTGCATCAGTTACATCGTCTAGATATTCTGGATCAAATCTTACTCTACCAACGCCAACTCCAAGAATTCTGGAGACTAGCTGTCTTTTTGACTTAAGATTTACTACCACTCGCTGACACTCTCGCGTTGAATACCTTGAAGTTCTTTTCTAATGCTTTTACGATTATTTCATTTCTCTTCTTTTTTCCTACCCCATGACCGAATCTGACTCCATCTTTCTTTGGATCGAGTTTTTCCAAGTCTTTCAAGTTGTAAACTAAATTATCGGTAAATCCTGAAGGATGTAATCCTCTTGCGATCTTTGGTCCGCCATATCCTACTCGTACTAAAGCTGGCCAACCTTTCTTCTGTTTTCTTTGATGGTTGTCCATACCTTTTGGCTTTCTCCATGTTTCTGCAAGTCTTGCATATCTCCAGCTCTCTTGTCTGACAAAGTCTGGTCTGTGCTCAGCCACCTTTTTTCTAAGTTCAAGAGCTTCTTTATTGATAGGCATGTATACGACTCTGACTAAATTTTACAATAAATACGTTTCTTGCTTGAGCTCGTCGTGATCCGAAGAGATAATAAGGATTTTCATAGGGAATCGTCTTACCAGATGATAGAGGATTTGGAACCTACGATCACTCGTCACGTTGTATCTCAATTGGAGCAAATGGGAATAAAGCCTGCAAAGATACAGAGAAACTTACAGGTTGACAATCTTATTGATCTTATTGAAGAAAAAAATGAAGGCATTCTCACTGCAAATGGCGCTATAGCTGTAAAGACTGGAAAATATACTGGAAGATCTCCAGATGACCGTTTTATAGTAGATGATGAGCAAACCCACGGTACAGTTGACTGGGGTAAAATCAATCACGCGTTTCCAGGCGACAAGTTTGATAGTATATTTGAAAAAATGAAAAAACACATTGATGGAAAAGAGGTCTTTATCTTTGATGGATTCATTGGTGCAGACGCTGAACTCAGATTACCAATTAGAATCATAACTGATCATCCGTGGCAAAGCTTGTTTGTAAGACAACTATTCATCAGACCGACTGCCTCAGAACTAGAATCTCACACACCAGAGTATACCGTTATTGCACTAAATGATTTCAAAGCAACACCAGAAGTAGATGGCACAAAAACTGATACGTTCATTCTTCTCAATTATACAAAAAAAGTTGTTTTAATCGGAGCAACGTCATATGCTGGAGAGATAAAAAAGGCAATGTTCTCTGTTATGAATTACATTTTGCCATCACGTGGTGTCTTTCCAATGCACTGTTCTGCTAATATTGGAAAGAGTGGCGATACAGCTTTATTCTTTGGTCTTTCAGGTACTGGAAAAACTACATTGTCAGCAGACTCCAATCGTAAATTGATAGGAGATGATGAACATGGATGGTCTGACAAGGGAGTTTTTAATTTTGAAGGCGGATGTTATGCCAAGTGCATAAATCTAAACAAGGATGCAGAACCGCAAATCTGGGATGCAATAAGATCTGGAGCGGTACTGGAAAATGTTGTAATTGACAAAAAAACCATGATGCCGGATTTCAATGACGGCAGTCTAACTGAAAATACAAGAGCTGCTTATCCTCTTGATTACATCCCTGGCGCAGTAATGCCAAGTCTTGGTGGAAACCCTCAAGTCATAATATTTCTAACAGCTGATGCGTTTGGTGTATTGCCACCAATAGCTAGACTCACAAAAGAAGGTGCCATGTATCACTTTATGTCTGGATATACAAGCAAACTTGCCGGAACCGAACGAGGTATCACTGAACCTCGTGCAACATTCTCAGAGTGCTTTGGTGCTCCTTTCATGTCGCGACATGCATCAGTTTATGCAAAGTTATTGGGAGAGAAAATTACAAAGCACAATGCTGTGGTATATCTGATAAACACAGGTTGGTCAGGTGGACCATATGGAATTGGCAAGAGAATGAATATTCACTATACTAGAAGTATGGTTACTGCAGCACTTTCTGGAGAACTAAACAAGGTGCAATATAGACACGATGAGGTTTTCAATCTTGATGTGCCAGTTTCATGTCCTGATGTTCCATCTGAGGTGTTAAACACACGAAACACTTGGTCTGACAAGGATGCTTATGACTTGTCTGCAAAAAAACTGGCCCTGATGTTTGTGGATAATTTCAAAAAATTTGGAAATGTTGCTCCAGAAATAAAAGATGCTGGACCGCATGCTTGATTTTATCTACGCCGTACTAGAACAACAAGCGACATTATAATCAAAATAACAGAAACAATTATCACTTGTTTAATTGGGATTTGTAAAATGTTTTCAATGTCAAAATGATTCGCTGAAATGTGACTTACCATCAATGTGTGATATGCATGATCAGTTACATTTCCCGACTTGATATCTGCTTGAATCCAATATTCTCCTGTACTGTCAATGGTTATTGTTTTACCATCTTGTGGTGTGATTCCAACTGTTTTGGTCTCATGTGAGCCTGCCTTTGTCAAGGAAATCTTTGCGTATGACCATTTATCCGGATAATTGATTGAAAAACTAACCTGCGTGTCAGCCTGACTTGCATCTAGTGTTCCCTTTGTGACATGAACTAGAACTGGAATACGGTATACAGTTTTTGAGTCGTCAATTATTATAAATCCCTCATAATCATTTGGTTTTTTGACATCGTCTGTAATCTTTGCATTTATTGTATCGTTGATTATGTCATAACTAAAACCAAGACTTGGTTCAGTGGATGAAAACTGGACTTTTAATTTTGGAATTGTATTATCTATTGGATTCAAGTGTAGTGTTCTTGTCTCACTAGGGTTATCATAAGAGAGATTGAAAACTAGACCATGAGGTTCGATGATCAAGTTTGCAGAACTTGCTCTTGTGACATTTAATCTTCCACTTCCTGCAACATCAATTGGGAATATCTTACCATAGGCATCTGTGACAGGATCTGTTGTTGTGGTGATAAGAGATGCTATTGATGTTGGGTCCAGGCTTGGATACTTTTGTAATAGTATGGCAACTGCTCCAGTAACATGCGGAGCTGCAATGCTTGTACCACTCGTCAGGTTGTATTTTCCGCCAATTGTTGTTGTATTTACATAAACTCCGGGGGCGACAAGATCTGGCTTTACATAAAATGGTGAAACTGGCCCGCGTGAACTAAACGATGCTACAAAATCTGGATGATAAAATATGTTCATGTTCCCTACTACATTGTCTTTTAACATCGACCTTAACTTGAGACCATCACCTCCTGACATGGAAATAACTGGAATTCTTGGTTGGTAATCTTTAGTTGAATTGGGTCCTATGAGCTCGCCAAAAAAAACTCCGCTTTGATTGTTAAATATTATCAGACCTCTTGCACCATGGTCTGCTGCATTTTTTTCTTTTTCAGAAAAATACACTTTCTCACCTTTGATGTCACTACCACGTTGTTCAAGTAATATGGCATCTTTGGTATCGATATTTTCAAGATCTGTGTTTCTTCCATATCCACCATAGATTATTTTTCCTTGGATTGGACTTTTCAAAATATCTGTACCAAGCATTGGTAGTGTATCGTACTGCCTACCTCCAATTTCTAGGGTTGACACTACACTTGATGTTATGTTGTTGTATGATGCTCCGACAGTTATCACGTTATAATCTCTGCCCGGACTTCCAATGGTTTTGTCATCAGGTCCATTATTTCCGGCTGCTGTAACTACCACAATTCCTTTTTTTACTGCCTCGTCTACTGCCTTTTCTAATTCGTCATTAGTTCTGTTTACTCCAAGACTGATGTTTATTGCGTTCATTTTTTCCTCTATGGCACGAGATATGGCCTGTATGATGTAATCAGACGAAACAGATTCTCCTGTAGATGATACTTTGTATGAAAATAACTGGGACTTTGGAGCCATACCTGAAAAGTTTCCATTGGCACCAATTATGCCTGCAACCTCTGTACCGTGACCGTTGATATCATTTGGTTTTTCGTTCGTATTGACATAGTCGTATCCGCCTGCAACTCTTCCTGATTGGCCATAACCGTACAAATCAGGATGTGCAAAATCAATACCTGTATCTATTATTCCAATTTTTATTCCTTGACCGTCCAGCCCCTGCTGTCTTGGAGTTTGAACACCAACTAGTTGTATGCTCTTTGAAAGAAGACTTTCAGTAGAATCTGAAATAAAATATGCGATACATAAAATAAAAACAAGAGAAAAAATTAGTAATTTCTCTATCACGTCATATCTGAATTGAGACTAGATAAAATGCATTTGCAACCAAAGCCATAAATTGCAAGATGGACTTCAGATTTTTATGGCAAAATATGAACTTCCAAAAGTACCATACTCGTATGATTCCTTGGAGCCACACATAGATGCCAAAACAATGGAAATTCATCACACAAAGCATCATCAAGCATATACTGATGGCTTGAACAATGCATTGGCAACAGTGAGCACTGAATTACAAAACATGGAACTTCCCAAGTTGCTTTCAAACTTGAATCAAGTCCCAGAAAATGTTAGAGGTGCAGTGAATTTTCATGGAGGAGGTTACGAAAACCATGCTCTGTTTTGGAATAATATGAAACCAAGCGGTGGTGGAAAACCAGGCGGTAGCTTAGAAGAAGCTATTAACTCTGTGTTTGGAAACTTTGACAGTTTCAAAGAAAAATTTGTCAAGGATACCATTGCTATACAAGGAAGCGGTTGGGGTTGGTTAACTTTCAATCCTCAGACGGCAAAAGTCGAGTTTACTACAATGCCAAATCAAACAAGTCCACGTACCAAAGGTCTTACCCCATTATTGGGATTAGATGTTTGGGAGCACGCCTATTATCTAAAATACCAAAATCGACGTGCAGACTATGTGAATGCATGGTGGAATGTAATAAACTGGGACGAAATAGACGCAAGGCTTTCAAAGACAAAGGCATAATTCCTTTCTTCTTTTTGTTTTGTTTCATGTTTTCAGAATGAATTTATAGTCAATACGAGAATTTTTTGCAAATGAGTGAAGAACAAGCTCAAGCCTTATTGCAACAGATGCAGGCTCTCGAAGGTTACCTAAATGACTTGGTACAAAGAGAGGATACAGTAATGAGACTTGTACAGGAGGCAGTAAATGCAGTGGAATCCATGAAGGCAATGACTGGAACTGCTGATGCTGAAACTCTGGTACCAGTTGGTCTGGGAGTATATGTGAAAGCAAAAATTAATCCTGAACAAAAAATGATAGTAAACATTGGTGCAGGGGCTTCTATAGAACAAGACAAAAGTTCTGCAATAAACTACTTGGAGTCTAGAATAAAGGAACTCGAGATGGTGCTACAACAATTATCATCACAACGACACGAGGTCTCCATGAAACTTGAGCAGGGACAACATGAAATGAACAAACTTATACAATCCGGTCGCAGTCCCACGCAGTAAGGCAGTACAACATGTTTGAGAAACTACGAAATGCATTTTCTGTAGCAGCAAAAAGTTTTGGAGAAAAAGAACTCAAGGAAAAAGATATTGATGAAGTTTTGTTTGAACTTGAGATTG
>JBOGQV010000245.1:0-3148 GCA_050749145.1 Nitrosotalea sp.
CTCTAGTTCTCATAGGTTTGCTTATTTTATTCATAGGTGGCAATTATCATTTCTCAGGTGATATCATGGCAAAACAAGAGATTGATTCCATGACTCCAAAGGCCGGTTACGACATTGTTGCATTTGATTACACTCAACCAATTGGTGCCAAGCTCCAACTCTTGGATCATACAAGTACCTTGGATGATGCAAAAAAACTACGAGATCAACACACTCCAGATTATAATGGTCAGAAAGGCCAAGTCCTAATCTTTGATACCTCTATTGCAAATAATACACAATCGGTTTCTTTAGCCGAAGTCTATGCAATGACTCCGACATCTGGGTACAACGTAGTTTCTTTTAATACTGTAATGCCTGTTGGTGCAAGACTTTCACCACAAACACTTGATGCAGTACTTGGTGCTGCAGTAAATGATTCTGCGAGATACAGTTCTGCAAATGTTGACAAGCAAATCCAGATACTAACTTTTACTTCATCATTTGAGGACAACCTACAGCAGATACTTGGTTCAAAATATGACCCTATGATGGCAACTGAAAACATCAACCAGATTAAATTGACTCCTGCAAAACTGATACCTCCTCCACCTGCGCCAGTAGTACCGGTTAATGTTACTTCTGTAAAACAAATACCACAAAATGTAACAAGTGTTACAACTCTAGTTAATTCTACCATGTCCACAAATGCTACTGAAAAACTAACTATCAATACCAGCATGAATCAGACAAATTCAACTAGTGAAAAATTAGGTGTGCCAACAAACAGTACTGTTGATCATGTTGCAATTGCTGACAGCGCATCTGTGTCTTCAAACCACACCTCTGGTAATGGTACAAAAACTGTGTCTCTATCAGAAAATGTCACGGTCACTTCTTCATCAAAATAAAACCTAGACTAGCTCATCGTCAATTTCTTCAATAGGCTCTAAAAATTGTGAACATGTGCAAGTCCTTACAAGACACTTGCCAAATTTTACAAGAGACTTGCTTTCTTCAGATGGTATGTGCGCATCACTTGTGTGATGGCATCTCTTGCAATTCATAACTGAACCATTTTCTAGTTTTATTTAACTCTAGTTTCCTACTTGGACTATGCCTTTTGTGATTAGCCATTGGATGCTTTGCACAAACTCATTGTCCGTAATTTGGCCGTCTGCCCACATTGAGGTGCTATGTTTTAGCCATGTGGGAATTGTCTGAGAAGACCTGCTTCCTGATGTCTCATGCGGGATCTGCATTATTCCGTTTGATATCAAATACTGGATTGCATTAGTAAATTCTGAATCCTGTACATCTCCTTGGGACCACATCTTTGCAGTAGTTTTAACCCATTTTGGTATTGATACATTACTTTTCATATTTTTCATTGCATCCGAATCAGAGATTATCATATTGGTACTAGTCAACTTGTCGGAAAAATCTACAATCTCAGGATTTCCATCAATTGTAATAATTGATGAAGAATGCTCCTCTAACAAAATTCCGGTTTCAATATCGTATACAATTTTTGATGTACTATTTTCACTAGAATGGAATGCAACAAGTGCAATTCTTTTGAATCCGTTAAAGTCTGTTACAAGTTGTGTGACTGAAGGGTCTGACTTGCTGTAATTGATTGGTGATGCCAAGACTTCAAGAAATGGTCTTACTGCATTGACATCTTGTGGGTTGTGCGCAAAACCTGTTTTTAGGTTTAAAATCATGGTAGTGTTTTGAACTCCGCTCTTGTCATTTTGGCTTTGTACTAGATTGATGTTATTTGCATCAACCATGTTTCCAAAACTGTAGATCTGGGAACTATTGATATCTCTTAATGAAATATTATATTTTAGCATGTTACCGGGATGCGTGCAAATAGTATTTGGCTGACATGTATTTGCCTGCTGGGAAAATGCTTGCCCAGTATGTAATATAATACAGAATATGGAGATTACAAAAACAAGAAAAATGGCTTTAAATTTCATTACTTGAATTTTACCTCAAAGCAAGTAAGATTATTGTTTCTGTTAAAGAGATCAATACAAATACTGTAATTTTCTTGTATGATATATTGCCAAATAATCTGATTAAAGAGTCAAGTCCATATCTTTTGCAGCATGCTGAAAATCCTGTCCAGTGGTATGCATGGGGTGAAGAGGCACTGGCCAAGGCAAAGCAGGAAAACAAGCCAATTTTTCTTAGTGTTGGGTACAGTGCGTGTCACTGGTGCCATGTTATGGCTCATGAATCATTTGAAAACGAAGAGATTGCCAAGGCAATGAATGATAATTTTGTCAATATCAAAGTGGACAGGGAAGAACGACCCGATATTGATGATATCTATCAAAAGGTGTGTCAACTAAATACTGGCAGTGGAGGGTGGCCTCTCAGTGTATTTTTGACACCTGACCAAAGGCCATTTTATGTTGGAACATATTTTCCGCCGCTTGACAACTATGGTAGACCTGGGTTTGGAAGTCTGGTGTTACAGCTTGCACAGGCCTGGAAAGAAAAACCTGGAAATGTAGAACAAGCCGCTGAAAATTTTGTCAATACACTACAGAAAACAGAATCTATTGCACTTGATTCAAAGCTAGAAAGATCAATACTTGATGAAGCAGCCGTAAACTTGTTATCAATTGTAGATATGACAAATGGAGGATTTGGGCAAGCCCCCAAGTTTCCAAATGCATCAAATCTTTCATTTATGTTACGATACTCAAAATTGTCCGGAATTGCAAAGTTCCAAGACTTTGTTTTCAAGACATTATCCAAAATGGCAAACGGGGGGTTGTATGATCAACTCGGCGGTGGATTTCATAGATATTCTACTGATTCAAGATGGCTTGTACCGCATTTTGAAAAGATGCTATATGACAATGCATTGTTACCTCCAGTTTATGCCGAAGCATACCAAATTTCAAAAGACCCTCGATATCTTGAGGTTATAAGAGATACACTACGGTATGTCTTGGGGCAAATGACATCTCCTGAAGGCGGATTTTACTCTGCAGAAGATGCAGATTCTGAAGGAGAAGAGGGAAAATTCTATGTGTGGAAGAAAAAAGAGATTCAAGAAATACTAGGAAAGGACTCGGACATATTTTGTTTATACTATGATGTGACAGATGGTGGCAACTTTGAGGGGCACACTATACTATACAAC
>JBOGQV010000246.1:0-2462 GCA_050749145.1 Nitrosotalea sp.
CATCTGGATATGTTGTTGATGCCAAGGCATCAAAAATTGTACTTGAAACACTAGTCAAGATGCTTGACCTCAAACTTGATCTTGCAGGAATAACAAAAAAAGCACAAGACACTGAACATCTTGTAAAAACAATTGAGGAACAAATGGGACAACGAGCTGGAGTAGATTCATTACCAATGCCTCAACATGACAAAAAACTGGGGTATATCAGCTAATGAAAAAACGTGGACCAATAGTTGCAATTGCTGGAGCAGTAATGATTGTAATGGCAGCATCAATTGCATATTCTGTATTGCCAAGCATGCCATCTGGCAGCGAAGGGAATTTCTTTCCATCACCTGAAAGTCTGTTTGATAATGTATCTGATAAGGTAACAATTGATGCAGGAAATACATACACTTTTTCACATACTGCAAGTGCTGCAAAAATACCTCTGATGTGGGGTGTTCACATTGTGGATTATAACCAAGGTGACTCTGTAGCAATCTCAATATCAAATATTTTCGGAGACAAGTTTGGCTCGTTTGTAGAAAATGACCCCATTTTTATAAAATCATTTGATGTGCCAAAAGAAGATACGTACAGCTTTACTGTGGAAAACAAAGGCAAGGAACCAATCACAGTAGTGATGTTGTTTACAGAAAATCCTGAAAAGTCAAAGGCATTAACTGACCCCAATTCGCCATTTGTCAAGAACATCATTCCCTTGGCAGAAGCAGGCTTTCTTCTAATTATTGGAATTATTGTGCTAATATCTGGTACAATACTTGGTGTAATAGATTGGAGAAAGGGAAAGAATCAGTCTAGCAGATATATCTAGAATTCTATTACGACTAGTTTTCCAAACTTTCCTACATTGAGTGCGTTTTCGCCTCTGAATGTGGAAATATATCCATTTTCGATTCTCACTTTGGAACCTTGTTTTACCATTTTTATCTGAGCGTCCCATAGGCTAAGCTTGATCTGTCCGGTTTCATCTTTTAGTTGTGCATCTGCAACCTGAGCTTGTCCTCCAGTTTTTAGGTTGACAGTTCTTGGTTCGCTAATGCTCTCGATGACACCTTCTATTGGTTCTAGCTTGTTCTGTGGTCTGTTCAGTTGGTCTATGCTTGGCATTTGAGAAAATTTTCCATTCTCAAATAATAAGTGTTTTGATGAGACTTTTGGAAATAACTCGGGGGGTTGGCAGATGAAATTTTATCTTGTGTACTTTTGAGATCTACTTTTTGGTTCTAGTCATCTTGTAACTTTCAATCACGGTGACCACAAATGCTGCTGCAAACAAACCTAGTGGCATTGACAACCACATTGCCTGTCTGAAAAATGCAAGATTCACAGTTTCTGCAGTAAGGATACAAGCACTTTCTGCAGTAACTAGAATGTAAAGGCTGGTCTTGATTATGTATTTCAGATTTGGTAATTCATACAAGTGTGGAACCATCTTCATCCCAATCCAGCAATAGCTAAAAGTATTCTTGAGATTTGAAACAAGACTAATTTTACTTCCTTGCTCTATGGCAGAACAGCACGCACCCAAACCTTGTTTTGAACTATACCTTCCAAGAATGCTACAGAATGTAGTCAGACTTGCAAGACCATAACCAAGTGCATATGACATGATTATTCCAAATAGATCATGATATCCAAACAACACAAATGAAATTCCTTGTCCTACCTGGGATGATAAGATACACAGTACTATGATTCCGATAGCGGAAGGGTATGATTTTTTGACTTGATTAAAAAAGAACGCAGATTTTTTTATTTGTGGTGTGGGAGCACAGCAACAGGTTCCTGTAGGGCAAATTTCGCACATGGATTCTTCAGTACACTTGCAGTCCGTACATGAGCAGTTTTGCAACGTGTGTTATACGTACAATTAAACTATTAACACTTTTGGGTTGTGCGAATCTCTTCTGTCTATTGATAATGAATAAAAACAATGAATGTGTACCTAAATGAAATGTTGGACGAAAATAAAGTAAAACAAATCATTGAAGAAGAATTTCAAAGACTGGTAAAAGAAAATCCGAATGGTGTCAATGCCTCTATCGAAGATAGGCTGCAAGCATTAGAAAACAAATTGGAAGAAATCCAAGAAAAATTAGGAATTTAAAAGATCTAAATTCGTAACAAGTTTGTGATAATTCTATTTGGAAATTATCTGACCTTTTAGCCACTGTGCAATCTGTTTTGTTGCCTCGTTGTGTGACATGTCAATTATTGGCAAAAGAACATTGTTGTTGTTATTTTTCAGGTATTGCTTGTATTGTGGCATTTCAGTATACTCTATTGCTGCAAAGTGTATCTTGCCTTCTATCTGGTCTTTGATTATTTCAGGCGTAGGTGGGAAGCCTTGTGGCTCGTATAGTATTCCATCTGCCCAGCGTGCTGGGGGTGCAGCGTTACCAAGTGGAACATTATTGGTCTTGATGCTTAGAAAATCCTCAATGCTGTTGACT
>JBOGQV010000247.1:0-4025 GCA_050749145.1 Nitrosotalea sp.
AGATACCCTTCCAAGTTACATTGGAACCGTAGATAACCTCATGATTTATGAAAATCCCGGTCTTCCTTTACTATCTGTACTCCAAGGCTGGCACACAGGCTATGACAAGAGCAACTTTTCCATGATAGCATTTGGCGTAAATTCTATATCTACTTCATTTTTGTCAAGTGCTTCAAACTATGTTGGATACATTGACCTTACAAACGATGTGTTGGATAATCCATATGATTCTGTTCCACCATACTTTGGTACTTTGGTGGCAGACCTTGATACTGGCTCTTCCAGCCCTACTGTACCATCGCAACCAACTGGACTTGCTGCAACTTCGGTGTCATCATCACAGATCAATTTATCCTGGACTGCACCAAGCAATAACGGCGGCTCTACAATAACTGGTTACAAAATAGAAAGATCAACTAATGCAGGCTCTACTTGGTCTACGTTAATTGCAAACACTGCATCTTCATCTACAACTTATTCCAACACTGGACTTGCTTCCAATACATCATACTCGTACAGAGTATCTGCAATAAACTCTGTTGGCACAAGTCCTGTATCAAACACTGCATCTGCAACTACTGGAACTGTAGCAACTGCTCCACTGTCTCCCACTGGTCTTACTGCTAATATGATATCATCATCGCAGATCAATCTATCCTGGACTGCAGGAAATAACGGTGGCTCTACAATAACTGGTTACAAAATAGAAAGATCATCTGACAACGGTTCCACATGGAGTACAATCGTATCAAACACTGGTAACACTGCCACTACATACTCTAACACAGGTCTTGCAGCAAGTACAACATACACCTATCAAGTATCAGAAATTAATGCAATTGGAACAAGTTCTCCGTCAAGTACTGCCTCTGCTACCACTGGCATCACTGTAACTATTCCACAAGCACCGACAGGACTTGCAGCAAGTGTCGTCTCTTCATCACAAATCAACTTGTCTTGGACTGCGGGAAACAACGGTGGTTCTGCAATAACTGGCTACAAAATTGAGAGATCCTCTGATGCAGGCACTACATGGGGAACATTGGTATCCAATACAGGTAGCACTATCACAACTTATTCCAATACGGGACTTGCAGCAAATACCACTTACACATATCGCGTATCTGCAATCAATTCTGTAGGAACTAGTCTTGTATCAAATACTGTATCTGCAACAACCTCTGGCTCATCAACTACAAGTACGATATCTCTCACTGTGAATTCTGTAGACCTTACTGGAACAGCATTTAGTGGAATGTATGTTGAACTTCATGCATCAAATGAAACCGTTCTTGCAACTGGATACACTCCTATGACATTCACAGTTCCTTCTGGAAGTGCTTATACTGTTGTGTCATCAAACTATCAAAACTATGTCTTTAATCACTGGGGTGATGGTACAACCAACTCTTCAATCACAGTATCTCCAACACAGAACACCACACTAACTGAATACTATTCCACTGCACCTGTAACCGTAACACTCAAAGTAAAATCAGTTGACTTGTCAGGAAATCCAATCACTGGACTTTGGACTGTGATAAAATCAAACGGTGTAGTGGTTGCAAAGGGATACACCACTTTGACATTTACTGCAACACCTGGCATGACATATAAAATTACAATGTCAAACTATCAAAACTATGTCTTTAACCACTGGAGCACTGGTGGTACCAGTCCTACAAAGACTGTGACACCGACACAGAACCTTACTGTTGTGGCATACTATAACAGCTAGACAATCTTGATGTGACATGCCAAGTCATTGGCGTCATGGACTGATAATGTCTCATTATTTTTCATTTGCAAATATCCTGCCTCAAATTTGGGATAAGATTCCTTGCAAGAAAATAGTGTGAGAATCATCCCATCATGGTCTATTCTGTAACCCTTGCATGGTTCATGTCCTCTGACAAGTACCTTTGTATGCGTAATTTCTAGCCATTTTTGTGTAATGGTTGAGCCAAAATGTTTTCCATAAGGCCGTCTTGAGGTTTCCCATTTTTTATCTTCAAGCATTCGCGGGTCATTCCACAGCATGTCTTCGAGCAAAAGCAGTGTATTGTTTTTGCTTGTGGGAAAACACATCTCCTTGACAGGTTCGTTTACATGCGCTGGCAATCCGCCATGAACTAGCAATAATCTATCCTCGATTAGTACCATGACTGTAAGCAATCTAAAAAATGATGATACAAGAGAATACATCTTGTCAGTTCTAAAATATTCTTTGATTTTTTGCGGAAGATCATGGGATTGGAAGGGGAACTCTTCTGCAGCCTCGTGATTTCCTCGCATCAAAATAATAGAATCTGGATATGTCTGTTTTAGCATGCATATTGTATACAAGACAGCAATAGAGTTTGATCCCCTGTCTATGTAATCGCCAAGAAAGATTATCTTGTTATTTTTGTTTGCTAAAAATATTTCAAAATCGATTTTGTCTAAAATTTTGTAGAATGATTCCAAGTCACCATGTATGTCTCCTATGATGACAAGATTTTCTGGTATTTGTAACCATGTATAGTTGCCTTTGATGGTACCATTTTGCATCTTGCCACTTTTTCTTTCCTTTTCTATAATCTCCGTTGTTGCAATAATTGCAGATGCAAATTCATACGAGTCAATTTTTGTTGGAGGCTGTAGGAGACTGGAGCACAATTTGGATCACTAGATGTGATTTGATATCTGGGCAACCTGGAGTATATCGCAAGGAACAAGTTTCTCTGAGTCACCCTGTATATCTTGATCAGGTACGGACAACAACTTTTCTTTTAATATCTGCATAATTTCCAGGTATCTTTTTCGTATGGTTATGGTTGTAAGGTCTGCAGCTACTGCTAATCTTAATTGAGTGGTGTATTCTTTTGTCTCAAGTGCTGCCATGTACAGTGCAGCAGCTGCCACCGATATGGGTTTTTTACCAATTAGTGTTGGGTCATCCCCAACTTTGGATAATATGCCTAGTGCCCTTCGCTGTGTCCTACCGCCTAAATTTGCCCTTGCTGCAATCTTTGATACGTTCTGTGAGGGTTCAGGTATGCTAACACTCATTTTCATCTGTCTGAGCAAAAATTTGTAATAGTGAACTACTGTTTTTTTGCTGACATTTTCTACATGTTCGTTAATCTTGTCTATTGGAAATGAAACTCCAACATCTTTGCATGCAATGTAAATTGCAGCAACTGATATTCCGGTAATAGAACGACCCCTGATGAGGTCTTTGTTTAATGCCTTGCGATAAATGTAAGATGCCCTTTCAGCAATTGAATTTCCAAATCCTAAAACTCCAGTTATTCTGCGAATATCTGCCATTGCCTTGTTCAAATTTCTAGTCTTGGCATCATTTGAAATCGTAAACTTGTTTAATCTTCGTAGTTTTTCCATCTCAAAACCGCTGTAGATTTGTTTTCCGCTTGAATCAACATTTTTTTTATCAATCATGGTGGAAAGTGAAATATCATACATCATTGACGATGTCGGTTCACTACTGCTTGAATGCTCCAAGTCATAGCCTGAATGATTATCAAAGTCATGATCTGTTACTATGCCACAATTACTGCATATTTTTTCATTTTTTTCAAGATCAAAAATTAATTTTCCCATGCATGAAAAACATGTGTTCGGACTTGACTCTATTATATTATTTTGTACTGACATCTGTGCTGATAAACGAATACTGGTTTTAAAGCTCTTTGCAAGATTGATAGCTAATTTTAAACAAGAATAATGTATCGGAACATAATTACACTAGAAACATATTGACAAAATTTTTTTGTCTTGCAAAACATGATTTAAAATAATTAATCTGAAAAAAATAAAATTACATTCTAAGTAGCTTGTCGTCTACTTTAGTGGTGATTAACTCGTTTATTTTATCATAGGCGTCTAAAAAGTCCCTGCCCTTGTCTGTTATTCTGTATATTTGATTTCCTTCCTCGTACTTGATTAGATTGTTGTCCTGTAGGAATGCCAGGTATTCTTTTACTTGGGTGTATGACAGATATGCCTTGTACATTATCTTGGTC
>JBOGQV010000248.1:0-14232 GCA_050749145.1 Nitrosotalea sp.
GCAAGTGGTTCCAGTGCTAGCGCAAACAGTTCCTACATCAAGTAATCTGGTTAAACGAGATTTTTCTTATACTGATGATCAGCATACTACTGCAAGCTATGGAAATAGTCGAGTTTGTGGAGATCACTTATGTGCACCAGGTGAATGGTCCAATTTACAAGCAAACCTGAATCAAGCACAAATTACACACACTGCAGTAATTCCTACCAAAACTGTATCTGTAACAACTAATGTCACAACTACCGCATCTACAAACTCTACCATACCAGTTCCATCTACTCCTGCACCTGTAACACCGGCTCCCACACCAGTTCCAACTCCACCGTCTTCTGTTTGTACTGCAGTAAAGATAGTCCTTGGAAATTCAACTGTATCTGCTGATACTGTTGCAAAAATAATGTCTGATCTGGGTTGCACTAGCTAAACCAAAACATTACAAATAAAATTCCAAGTGCATGTAAATGATCTAACTACGCCTAGTTTGTTTTTTCTAAACACACAACATGTATTGTTCTAGTAAATTGTAAGCAGTTCATGTCCGGTACAGTTGGCAAAACCAAGATAAAGCCAGCAAAAGAGCCAATGTTAGAGCCTAGGAAGAAAAATTCCCAAAATGATCAACTGTATTACATTGATGCCAAATTTTCTACCATGTCACATCTAGATGGACTATCAGAGAAAAACTATCATGATTTGTATGATAAAACACCCTGCTTGTTGTGTTCTACAACTGTAGATGGGATAATTTATGCATGCAATGAATTTTACGCAAAAAAACTAGGATATCAAAAAAATGATGTCCTAGGAAAATCCATCTTTGAGCATACTGCAGAAAAAAGCATCAAAAATCTACGAAATGAGATGGAACGCTGGAAAACTACCCACGAAATATCTAATGTAGAAATCTGGATGAAAAGAAAAGATGGATCGATATTTCCGATTCTGCTGACCGGAACCAGTCTATTTGACAAGAATGAAAAACTGATTGGAAGGACATCAGCTCTCCTAGACTTGACTGAAATCCACAAGGCAAGAAAAATGCTCAACTTCAACCAAGGGCAAATAAAAAAACAGATTGATGAACTCAAAAAATCAAACATGCTTCTTGTCAAGACTGAACAAAAGTACCGAGATCTATACGAAAACTCGCCAGATCTTCTCCGAACAATAAACCTGGAGGGAATAATTCTTGACTGCAACAATTCTTACTGCAAATATCTTGGATATTCAAAAAAAGAAGTGATTGGCATGTCCGTGTTTGATTTTGTAGCCACCCAGAGCGTAGATGCATATGTCAACTCGTTTGAAACATGGAAGACTACTGGAACGGTTTCAAACACCAAAGTCTGGTTCAAAAGAAAAGACAACTCTGAATTTCTTGGGCTGATAAATGCCACTAACCTGTATGACTTTGACGGAAAACTAGTTGGAAGTAATACCACGATACGCGACATTAGTGACTTGTATGCCATAAGAAAAACTCTGGAAGATAATGAAAACAAGCTCAAACAGAGAAATGAAGCGCTCACTACTGCATATGATCACCTGCTTGAGACTGAACAGAGGTATAGAACTCTGTATGAAAAATCACCTGATCTTTTGCGTACGGTTGACTTGAATGAAAATCTCATTGACTGCAACGATGCGTACTGCACAAGCCTTGGTTATCAAAGAGAGGAGATTATGGGAAAATCATTGTTTACACATGTGGCAGAAAGAAGCATCAAAGATTTGCAGGATGCATTGATAGAGTGGGACAAGACTGGCTTTATTGAAAATAGAGAAATCTGGCTACAGAAAAAAAATGGTGATATCTTTCCAACATTGCTACTCTCTACCAATCTATATGACACAAACGGAAAGCTGACTGGGCGAATTGGTGCATTAAGGGACATGTCTGCAATTTATGCTGCAAAAAAAGAAATTGAAGAACACAAAACAAAAAGACTTTCTGCAATAGGTGAACTCTCTGCACGCATAGCACATGATCTTAGAAATCCGTTATCTGTGATAAACAACACTCTTGAAATAATAAAAATTCAAAATCCTAACTTTGAAAAAACTAATCAGGAAAAGTTTGACAGAATTGAACGCGCAGTAAAAAGAATGACTCATCAGATAGAAGAGGTGATGGATTATGTTGTACCGCATCCACTGAACCTCCAAAAAGCTTCTTTACTTGGTATACTGAATTCCGCAATAGCTAATGTTAAAACAAACGGAATAGAAATTCATGTACCACAAAATGATGTAAGTATGATGTGCGATTCTGAAAAGTTAGAAATTGTCTTTACAAATCTTATGTTAAATGCAACACAGGCAATGAGTAACCGTGGTAACATACATCTTCGAATAAAAGAAGGCACGATAAATGACGGCCAAAACAAGGATTTTGCAACAATAGAAATCGAAGATACTGGGCCTGGTATCCCAAAGAGTTTGTTGCCAAAAATATTTGATCCGTTATTTACAACACGGCAGATAGGCACGGGATTGGGGCTTGCAAGCTGTAAAAATATCATTGAAAAGCATGGAGGCTTTATTGATATCAAGACCGAGGTAGACAAGGGTACGACATTTATAATTAATATTCCAAAGTGACAAAAACAGGCTTGTGATTACATGCCTGAACTTGTTGTCTAATCTGATATTGTAATGATGATTTCACAGTAAAATCTAAAAACACTAGTGTCTGAAAGCTTGTATGAGTCTAGTATACCTTGTTTTTGGGATTGTATGTATTGCAGCACTGACAATTGCACCAAATGCACTTGGTGTCACAGCAGATTCTGGTAAAAATACTATACTTGATCAATTTCAACTCAAAATAAATCAGACTGCCTCAGAACCTAACAATATCATTGTAAAGTTTCTCAACGTAACTGCAGATTCAAGATGTCCATCAGATGTAACATGCATCTGGCAAGGTGAATCTACTGTTGTTGTTGATATAACAAAAAATAATCAAGACCTAGGAAACTTTGATCTTAAAAGTGGGCTAGGAGACAAAAACGCTACAGTCCAAATTCCGGGTGGTTATTTCTTGCAAATAATCAAAGTTGAACCATACCCAACAAGTGGTACAAAGATCCAGCTCTCCAATTATACATCCACATTTACATTATCGCAAGCTGGTGTAATGTCACCTCTGAAACAATTCAAGTCTGGAATAAATGCACAACAAGTGCAATGTAATACAGGGCTTGAACTTGTCATCAAGGCAGAAAATAATTCTCCAGCATGTGTTTCACATTCTAGTGCATCTGTACTGATGGATAGGGGTTGGGCAATTGTAAACACGGCTCAAACTAGTACTTCCTAATGTTTTGATTATTTCAAAAAGAAACCTTGTCTATCTAGTCCCCTTCTGGGAACTGGTAAAATGTAGGCATGCCTTGTGGTACATCCCCGTATACTAGAACAATCTCATCATGTGCATTCATCTTTGTGCTGCTCAGGTCTGTGCTAACCAAGACTCCATTTACAAAAATCTCTGGTCCATTTGTAGCAGTTGGAAATCCACTTCCTGTTGCCTTCCAGATGTCAAAAAATTCTCCTAGTGTAAAGTCTCTTTCTTTTGGTGATTCCATGTGCACTATACCATCAGGTGTGTGGGTGTGTAACCAATACAGACATGTATTTTCTAATCCTATCTGGGCTGGAACCTGGGTATGCTGACCATTAACAAAAATGTCCAAGTGTGCATGAATGTGATATGTTGTGTATTCCTGGGTTTCACAGGGTATGCCTCCAATTGATGCAAAGTTTGTGTCAACTGTATTGTCTGACCTGTATGTGGCATAAGCTACTCCTGCTATTATTGCAGCAATGACTCCTAGCGCAATGAACTTGTTTCTATTGGGAGACTGTTTTGTCTTGATCTCCTTTGGCTGGTCCTTGTCTTTTTTTATTTTGGTCATGCTGTATTAGTAAAACATTTTCAAATCAAGTATTAATGTATTTCAACTAGATAATTAACTGACAAAATTTCTAAAAACATCATATCATCTTGTCGCTTTTGCTGTAAAAGTGCATTATGGCAAGAGCAATTATTGCAGATAATGTTGTTACTACAAATCCAATGCTAGGAAATGAAATCATTAGTGGCATAAACGATGTTCTTCTATCAATCATTCTTGCTGCAAAACTCAGAAACAATGATTGGAACATTATTTTATCATTGCCCGTAATTGTTCAGGAGTGGCATGCATGATCTCGTCTTTGGTGTATCGTTTGTTTAATTTCTTGTTTATCAAGACGATACTCATACCTCTAGGAATCTCCCTTCTTGAACTCAAGAACCTAAGGTATTGCTCTTTTTCGTCATTAGTACAAAATACGGTCTCATAGTTACTAGATACCCATACTTCCTCAAATGCTTCTTCATTCATGCTCATCATGCCCTAACTACGCTTGAGAATCTATAAGGAATTGCGACACATTGTTCAGTAACAAAGTTACTTGCGTTATATGCAAAGCCATACGTCCTCTCGTGTCCCAAAATGGCTTTCATATGGATTTATCCTTTAGTGATGAATCCTACGTTTCTTTTTTAATCGTAACCTACGTATTGTATCTTAGGCAAACGGGAAGATCTCCTGTGAGGAAAAGCCCAGATCCATCCCCATAAGATGTGAACCTGTTTGCCTACTAATTACATCTTATATCTGATACATTGTATCTTTTGTATAATGCCTGATCTTGACGATTTGACAAAGGCAAAGATAGTTGCATTAATTTTAGACAAGAAAACAGAAGAGGCATTAGATTATCTTAGTAAATTTTACAAGGTTGATACTCCGCAAATCGTGGTGGGTACCATAAAAAAGAAACGAAGAACAGTCTATGCTGTATATGTTGTACAAGAAAAAAAGATCTATGCATTAAACTCTGAGATATTTTACAACCCGTTTGTTATTTTACACGAATACTATCATCATATCCGCTCAAAGTTTGGAACACACAGAGGATCAGAAAAGCACGCAAACATGTATGCACAACAATTCATTGATTCCTACATGAGTATAGTGGAAAAATTAAATCAAAACAAAGCACATCTGTAAAGATACAATAGAATTTTCTCCAAAGTCTTATCAGGTAGTTTTTCTAAAAACAATAAGGCGTATGATATACCGACATATTGTAACACTAGTAATGTTCACTGTATTGTCATGCTGTATTGTTTTAATTGCAAACGCACATCTGTCTGAAGAATCAAGCTACTCTCCAATTGTTATATCCGGCGGAGGTTCTTCTAGCTCACAGGTAAACATTTTGATTCATGCACCAGATTTTAACTCAAATTCATACGCAATTGATGAAATTGGAGAAGATGGAAGCAAGGTCACAATATCAACAAGAGAAGCAAGCATTCCGTATAGATTGGTAGAAACAGGACCTGACACGGGAGACTTTGCAGGCTATGTTATACTGTCGTCCTCAACTTCAGAGTGTTCTCCTGTATGTGGACCAACGGATGGATTTCTGGCAGCAGGAGGTGATGATGGGATAACTGTCTCATTTACCTATCCTAATGGTCAAACCATCTCTTCCTCGTCGTATGGCCAAAGTCCAACTCCTGTCTATACTAATGCAGTACCAGAGTTTCCTCTTGTAGCACTAGGATTACTTGCAGGTGTGATGTCTCTAGTATTGATTTCCAAAGTGAGTTTTATGCTACACAAATCCTATAACTAAAAAACATGGCACAAAAAAAGCAGGCAAAAAATGCACAATGCAAAAGATGCCTTGATAAATTCATGGAAAAAGAGATCTACACAATTCAACAGTTCCAGTATAGAAAGTCTCCAACATATGACTGGACAAAAAAGTTCTTTGCGGCACTTGGAATTGGCGAATGGGATTCTTTTTGTGAAGCCTGTGTACTATATTACGGTAAAACATCCCATGATGCTTGGCTGGAATCTACCCAAGGCAAGTAACTTTACTTGTCCTTCAAATGTTCGTCCATAAAGGAAAGTGTCTTGTTCCATGCATCTTTTGTTTCTGCAGGAGCATAGGTTACACCTGATGGATTTGCAAATGCATGGCCAATTCCTGGATAAATGTAAATTTCGTTTTCAACTCCTGCTGTATCCAGATCAGACTTGAACTCTCTTACTTTGTCAATTGGATTTGCTAGGTCTTTATCACCATAAAATCCAAGGACTGGCCATTTGATTGCTGATAATTTTGTAGTGTTTGTGACAGGTTGTCCGTAATATAGTATAGTTGCATCAACTCTGTTGCCGGTAAGAGCATAGTTCAATGACTGACTTCCTCCAAAGCACCAACCTATTGTGGCAACCTTGGTTGTGTTATAGTTCTGCTTGAGAATATTTACCGCTGAACCAATATTGGACATTGCTTTTTGTTCATCAAATGAAAGCAAGAGTTTTCTTGCACCATCTGAGGTTGTGGCAACTTGTCCTGCATACAGGTCTACTGCAAGCGCAACATAGCCATGTGATGCAAGCCCTCTTGCCATGCCTTTGATGTTATCATTTAGGCCCCACCACTCATGGATTAATATAACTCCTGGAAAGTTGCCTTTTTGCACAGGTTCTGCCAAATATCCTGAACTGTTTTCAAAATACTTTACAGAATCTGTCTTTATCTCAAGTGGGCCCATGCCAAGTATGTCAGAATTTTTGATACCTCCTACGGTATAATCTGGCAAGACATGGATTGCCCAGCCACGTTCAATCAATATTGATTCGTTACCTTGCTTTACGCATGCTGGACTACCATCGCTTTTTTTCATGACTAGAAATAAACCGTCTGGGCAAATAATTTGGCTAATGGGTACATGCATCCTTGCTTGTTGTAATGGTGTTGGTGTTTTTTCTGCAACTGCTTCAATGTTATTTGTATGTTGTATTGTAAACCATGTTGATGCTAAAACAATTATTAGAAATATTGCAACCATTTTTTGCAACATAAAATATGTAAGTGTGAATTATAATTTAAACTTGAATGATATGTTAAAATCAATGTAGGATGATTTACGCCATAAATTTTTACAAATTATGTGTTCTAAAAATTATCTGTAGGTCTAATGCCTGTACCATGTATCGCATGTGGCACCTAATTCTATATGGGCAATGCTCTAAACATATGGCATCATTATATCATCATGGCATCAATTGAATCAGAAGAGATTACAGAGCCTGTAGTTTCTAACACTGAAACAATTCAAGAAGTTAAAGAAGACACAACACTTGATCAAGAAGAATCCCCCGAACTGGACTAGTTCCATCTTATTTTTTCATTGTGTGTATTTTCTATCTTGAGCACATGTACCAAGTGTAATCTCTGGAGGGTTACTACTAGTCTTATATGCGATCAAGTGTATTATTACCCCATGTCCCAGTCTGCACAATATCTAGACAAGATTCTGAAAAATGTAATGCACACTGACAAGCAAATTCGATATGCCACAATCTTTGACAATTCGGGAAAGGAGATACTGACTAGCGTGCGTGAGGGAGTAGAGCCATTTCTCAACGAAGTAGATACAAAAGAGACGTTGCACTATGCTGCAAATGCCTGGAAGATACGTAGAACATTCGAGCCCAAAGTGGGCAGGGGAAGATATGTTCTTGCAGTGTATGATAAACTAAGGCGACTGACAATGCCTATTGGAGACAAGTATCTTCTAATGGTGACATGGGGAATTGATGGCGGTTCTGCTCAAATCGTTGAACACTTGGAAAATATGTTTTCAGGTGACCCGACAAAAGATTGGTAATAATACAAGACTATCTTTGCGAGTTCTAACTTCCGTCTACTGCAAGTAGTTTTTCAATATGTTTTGGTAATGTAATTGTAAATATTGTGGGATTGTTTGATGCATGTATTGTTCCATGGTGTTGCTCAATTATATTCTTACAACTTGGCAGGCCAAGACCGGTTCCACGTTGTTTTGTGGTAAATAGCGGCTCGAATATCTTGGTTAGTAGTTCATCTGGAATTGCAGGTCCTGAATTTTGAATCTGGATCTGAATCATGTCATCCACTTTTTCAATTAGTTTGATTGCTATCTCACCGTCTGCCTGATCAATTGACTGGACTGCATTTAGTGTCAAGTTGTAAAACACTGATTCTAATTTTACTTCATCAAACTTTAATGTGATATCATTTTCTGGCAGTATTATTTTGATATTTGAAGGAACTTTAATTGTTGAAATTGCACGTGTGATGACTTTGGTCAAGGAATGATCTTCTAGCTCCAAAGATTTTGTCCTTGCAAAAGTTAATACATCATTTATCATCATGCTCATGCTAAAAATTGCACGGTCCATTTTTGCAATATGTTCTAAAATGCCTGGATTGAGTTGATCTTTGTATTTTATATTAATCAAGTCTATTGAATTTTTGACGATTGCCATTGAGTTTCTCAGGTTGTGGCTAATGTTTGAGCTCATTTGACCCAAGGTCATCAATTTCTCAATCTTTATGGTGTTTTCTGTCTTGATTTGGTGAACCTCGTTGATGAAATCGCACTTGAAGCCTGCTACCTCATGGTGCTTCCAGATGGATTCCTCGTCCGGGGCATCTAGTACACAGTACAATCTACTCTCACTCTTGTTGAAGAACAACTCTAGGTGAGTCACTCCAAACTCATCTTGAGGTAAATTGACAAGTCTTTCTATCTCCTCTTGGGTTAAATCCTTTGAATCATGACCGTCGATAAATATTGGCAACTACAATCTAGATCCAAATGTTTCATAAATACTTTGAGTATAATACAATGTGTACCGTACAATAAATGAATTTCTGCCTATTTCATATTTTATTTTCCAACATGACTCTCCTATTATGATCGTCTGGAATTTTTCCTTCAAAAATATTATTTTTCTATATCTTGATGATATGATGTTTAGATAATGTCTTGGTATGGTTCTTGTAATAATCTTGTTTCTTAAAATAGGCCTAGATTGATAATATTTTACATGGGTACAGGTGACCACAATTCATGGTATAGTGAAGGTAATGAAAGTGCAAAGAAAGGAAATCATGAAGATGCATTGATTGCATATGACAAAGCGCTAGAGCTAGATCCAAATCATGTCAGCGCTTGGAATAACAAAGGAATTGTCTTGTCAAGACTGGAACGATTTGAAGAGTCTATTGTATGCTATGACAAGGCAATTGAACTTGATCCAAAATATGAAAACGCTTGGTACAACAAGGCAAATGCGCTACGAAACTTTGGCCAGTCATTGATTGACAAGGCAAACGACGATCGTACAAATGCTCCTAAACTAGTAAATAGATCAATTACATTATTTGATTTGGCTGACAAATGCTACGACAAAGGAGACATACTCTCGGGCAAAAAACATGAATCTTGAAAAGATTTGCGATGAGATAATGAAATCAGATGAAGAAATTACACTTGTTGCCGTCTCATACAGGGCAGAGTATAGTTTCAAAGAACGAGAAGGAGTCAAAAGCCTACACACAAAAGAAGAGATAGAAAAAGCTCTGGCTGATGCTTCATTACGATGGGTGACTAGACGATCTCATCTAGCACTTGGCGAGCCTCTTTATGCCATGGCAAAATATGAGAAAGCAAAACGAATTACCACTCCACTTGGAAGATATGGCATAATTTTGTGTGCAGTTCTCCCAAACTCTGATGCAGAAAAGATTGCTACAAAAATTATAAAACTTGTCAAGAAATATTCTGATTCCTAAATTTATCCTCCATACCCAGAGTTTCCAACAAAGTTTGCACTTGTGGGGGAACGGTATTCTTTTGTCACGTTAAGCCCCTGGTCTGTTATTATGTACACTTTGTCAAGATCACTTCCTTCTGGAGGTGAAAGTGAGATCTTTTCTCCGGGATTCAGTACTGGAATGGTGTCTGGTTTTGCAGTCCCACCATAGTATATCACAACATTTGTCAGAGCATCAGTGCCAGTGTTTTTGATGGCAACATGAGTCTCAGTTCCCATCTCATCTTTTACAATTACTGGATCAACTGCAATGCTATACTTTGCAGAGGTGGGAATTATTGGTAAAAAACTGAACACCAAAAATATTGTGACTGCAACAAAACATCCTCCTATTGCTATTGAAAGGACAGGCTTTTTCAACTAGTATAGTTTGTAATCTAAATATTTCAATTCTACTGTCATGTCATATATCGGAGCATTGCATCTTCAAACTCTTCTTCAATGATGGAATGTACAACTTGAATAATCTATAATAAATGGCAACGAATCAATTTTTTCATGTCTGTAGACATATCACTGCCAAATTTCATAGAATGCAAGACCATCTTGCCAAACGCATGCTGGGTTGAGGCTCAAAATGACCAAAAAGATGCCATTCTCTTGGTGTCTGTTCCATGCGAAGATGTCTCATCTATAATAACAATTGATACAAACGGAAAACGAAGCGAGATGTGTTTTGCCATAGGCTCTGTTGTAAAAATCGAAGACAACAAACTATACTATAACAAAAACAGACTTGAAGACTGTGATTCTGAATGATACAGTAAAGACTATGCCGCAACTTTGGTCTTATTTTTAAACCCAATAACAATCATACATGCAAAAAATACCACAAATATTGTATTCACAATCAGCATGAATGGATTTGCAAGTGACTCTTGGAATGTTCCATATGGCAACGGATTTGTCCAAAATGTCCCTGGGGAAAAATAGATCTTTTGCCAGTATGACATGGATGTGACAGCATGAGCAAATAACGTACATGCAATAAAAGAAATTTGTATCTTTTTGCTTGTAATACATCTTGTAAAACTCCAAAACCCATATGATGCAATAACTATGATTGAAATCAAAAATGGCAACATGTATCTTTCAAGTGAAAGATCTCTTGCAATCATTAGTGTAGTGAAAAATGTACTGACAAACCAAATCAAGACAAGTGATTCTGGAATACAATCTTTGAATTTTCGTATTTTGTTTATCATAAATCCAATTCCTACAAAGAAAAATACCGTCAACGGTATGCTGGAATTTGTCTGTGGATTATTCCATCCAAGCTTGAAAGTAGAGTTGGGATATGCTCCAGGTATTGTGTGATCTATTGGACTTGGAAATAAAGTATAATGGAAAAGCAAGAGCATCCGGGTTGGCTCTAGTCCCTGTATTGTAGGATATGCAATAAACCAAACATCACGGTTGTAATTATCCATGTCTGACTTTATGACCATGACCTGATGAATCGGATTTTTGTAAAATCCTGGCTCTGTTAGCAAAAAGCCAAGTATTGCAATCAAGAAAAATGCTGCAATTGTTAGACTGACTTTCAAAACATGTCTTCTGTCAACTGGTTGTCTCTGAGACAGACCATAAAATAAAATGATACTTGCAAATAAGATTGAAAATTCTACTGATAATAATTTTGAAGTAAACGCGCATCCAAATGCAATGCCACTTACAACAAGGTATCTTATCCTCAAATGCCCTGTCCTAAAAGAATAAAGCAAGAGCAATAGTGCAAGCATGCTAAAAAAGATGTAATGCACTTCGGTCATTATTGTTCTACTGTACCACACCCACAGGTTGTAGAACATGAAAAGAATTGAAAAAATTATTCCTACATTTCTGTTAAATAGAATCTTTCCAATGAGAAATGCAACTACTACACCAAGTGCCCCGAAGATTGGTGAGAGTGCACGTCCTGCAGCCATCTGCTGTATAGTTGGAGCATTGTGAAAGTTATAGCAAGTAAACCAATAGCAAGACCAGTCATAATAGTCTCCAGTGTCTTGGTGCTCAAGGCTTAGGGGAACGCCAATTAAGATCATGCGAAGCGGACTGTATGTTGCACCATGTGCAGGTATATGGTATAGCAAATTGCAATTGTCTATTGATATCAAGCACGAGTTGGCAAGATCGCCACTGTTTATCAAATGAATGTAGTTTCCCGCCCACCCAAGATAGTTTATCTCGTCTCCATGTCTTGGCTGTCCTTCCAAGTTGTACGAGTATATCAAAACAGAAACCAAAAACAATGCAAGAGGAATTGTATATCTTGATTTTACCCTGATGCAAGAAACTAGACTCATTTACATGTCTCCATGTCTTTTCATTGTTTTTTGTAATTAATTGATATCTCTATCTGTTGAATACCGTGTCTGGTCCTTGCTAGAAAGATTATCAAATAGGCAAGTATTTTTTAAAACACTCATGGACTTGAATGGAAAAACTTGTCAATTGACACCTGATCTAAAAATATGTAAAATTCTAAATGGTATGTGGCAAGTAGCTGGAGGTCATGGTGATATTGACCCAGAAGCTGCAATATCTGAAATGTTCTCGTACCATGATTCTGGTCTTACTACGTGGGACATGGCAGACATTTATGGTCCTGCCGAAGAATATCTGGGAGAATTTAGAAAAAGACTTGAAAAACAACGAGGCGCAGATGAGACAAGTAAAGTCCAAGCACTAACAAAATTTGTTCCAAACCCTGGACCGATGACTAGATCAATAGTTGAACATTACATAGAACAATCAATCAAAAAAATGAATGTAAAATCAATAGACGTACTCCAGTTTCACTGGTGGGACTATAATGATACGCGATACATTGACGCACTGCATCATCTGACAAAGATTCGCGATGAGGGAAAGATACGACACATTGGCCTGACAAACTTTGATACTGATACAATTGAAATCATGGCGGATCAAGGATTCAAGCTTGTCTCAAACCAAGTCCAATATTCTATCATCGATCAACGTCCACAAGTCAAAATGGCTTCATTTTGTAAGAAAAATAAAATGCATCTTCTCACCTATGGTACGCTCTGTGGAGGATTTTTGTCTAAAAAATATCTAGGCCATGCAGAACCGACACGGTCAGAGATAAACACGTTTAGCTTGCAAAAATATAAGAACATGATTGATGCATGGGGAGGCTGGAAACTATTTCAAGAACTCTTGTCAGTACTGGATGCCATTGCAACAAAGCATGGTTCTAGCATTGCAAATGTTGCTACCAGATACATATTGGACAAGCCTGCAGTTGCAGGTGTAATAATTGGAGCAAGGCTTGGAATCTCTGATAATAAAACTGACAATCTAAAAGTATTTTCATTCCAACTAGACCATGAAGACGATGAGAAAATAAAGTCAGTCACGTCCAAATCAAAGGATCTCTTTGTGACAATAGGTGACTGTGGCGACGAGTACCGATAAACTTCTAAAACCATTTTCTTAATATTGTCAATATATCCCAGATAATTTGTGAAAGCTCTAGCGTACGAAGATTATGCACCTGATGATGATTACAAGAAAATTCTAAAAATAATTGATATCCCAGAACCAAAACCCAAACCAAACGAAGTTGTCTTCAAGGTAATAGTTGCAGGACTAAACCACGATGATATCTGGGCAATGAGGGGAAAACCTATCCAGATACCAATGCCGCATATTTCAGGAACTGATGCAGCAGGCCAAGTCACTGCTGTGGGAGAAGATGTCCATACCATCAAGGTGGGAGACAGGGTTGTCTCACATGGAAATCTGTCCTGTCGAGTCTGTGTTGCATGCACTGAAGGTCGTGAATATGATTGCAGGTTTAGAAAAATCTGGGGTTTTCAAACTGGTCCTCTGTGGGGTGGATATTGTGAATATGCCCACTTACCTGAAGTAAATGTTGTAAAAATTCCTGATAATGTGTCCTATGAAGATGCAGCTGCAGCTTCGATGACAATGACAACATCATGGCACATGCTTGTTGGCAGAGCAAAAATCAAACCAGGACAAACCGTACTCATCATGGGCGGAGGTTCTGGGATGGGTACGTTTGGAATTCAAATTGCTAAACTCTATGGTTGTGATGTAATTACAACTGCAAACCAAAGCAAATTGGAAGAATGTCTCAAACTTGGTGCAGACTATGCAGTAGACCACCGACAAGAAGATTGGAACAAGCAAGTCTTTGCAATCTCAAAGGACTTGGCAAAAAAGAAACAGACTAACCCTGGAATTGATGTGATCTTTGAGCATATTGGAGGATCACATTGGAACAAGGAGCTTGCGTTACTAAAATACGGTGCAACTCTTGTTACAACTGGTGCCACAACAGGATATGATGTAACTTCTGATCTAAGACACATATTTTTCAAAGGCACTAGCATCTTGGGTTCTACACAAGGGACACGCTCTGAGCTTGAGTCTGGAATATTTTGGATGTCAAAGGGAAAGATAAAATCAATAGTTGACTCTATCTACACTTTTGAAA
>JBOGQV010000249.1:0-4889 GCA_050749145.1 Nitrosotalea sp.
ATTAAAAAAAGAAACATTGATTCCAAAGATTCGGATATTTTACTAATAGGGGCAGGTGGGGCGGCTAGAGCAATCATCGCAGGATTTGCTAAAGAAAAAGTTCGTAAAATTACTATTGCAAACAGAACTCGCGAGAGGGCAGAAGAGTTGGTCAAGTTTGCTCAAGGCATAGGACTAGAATCAGATTATCTTGATCTTGTGTCCGCAGGAGAAACAGTCAGCAAATACAAGTTTGTAGTAAATGCCACATCAGTTGGACTAAAGGGAATTGGATGTCCAATATCTACTAGAAACATCGGTAAAGAATCCATAGTGTATGATATTGTCTATTTGCCAGTAGAAACACCTTTGATTGATCAGTCAAAAAATCAAGGTGCGACCATCATATATGGGTGGGAAATGCTTCTTGCTCAAGCGATGAAGTCATTTGAAATTTGGACTGGCAAACCAGCACCATATGAAGCCATGAAATTAACCCTGCTTGGGAGATTTTAGAGATGAGTACAATAAAAGCAAGTATGCATGGTGCCGTGTCAATTGTAAATGCCATTGCCACAGGCAAAGGTGCGACACTTGGAATATCATTAGGCATAGAGGCAACCATTGAGACCCAACCTGGAAGAGGAATAATATTTGAAAATAAAGAGTCAAACCTTAGTTCTAGATTGATACGAAATGTTGTTGAAACGTCAGTTCCAAAACCAGAACTTGAAAAAAATAAAATAACAATTTTCGTAAAGTCAGAGATTCCTTCAGGATATGGTCTTAAGAGTTCAAGCGCCATCTCTTCAGTCATATCACTTGCATGTGCAAAACTATTCAGACCCAAAGCAACTGATCTTGAAATTCTCAGAGATGGGGTACATGCATCGATTAAATCCAAGGTAAGCATAACAGGTGCTTTTGATGATGCATGTGCATGTTATTTTGGAGGATTTGTGGTGACAGACAACTCTAACATAAAAATCATAAAATCAGAAAAAGCCCCAGAAGACCTATCTGCAATAATTTTCATTCCAAAGTCTAGAAGAAGGGGCAATGTGAAAAAACTAAAGATCCTAAATGGTGTTTTCTCACAGGCATGGGATCTTGCCAATAAATCAGACTATTGGAATGCCATGACACTCAATGGCCTTGCAACATCAGCAATCCTAGGCTCTGATCCAAAAATCCTAACTGATCTATTAGACAGTGGAGCATTAGGAGCATCAGTATCAGGTAATGGGCCCTCAATAGCAGCAGTGGTAAAAAATGACAAAATATCAAGTATAAAAAAAGTATTTTCATCTTTAGAAGGAAGCATAATCGTTTCACCAATAAACAACAAGAAGGCAGAAGTCCATGAAATGTAAAGTAGGCAAATCTATTCTAACTGGAACAATAACATGTCCTCCAAACAAGAGTTATTCCCATCGTGCTATTTTTCTTGCCGCAATGTCGGATGGAAAAAGTACATTGAGAAACGTTCTACTTTCTAGAGATACTCTTGCTACAGTTAATGCATGTAAGATATTTGGCGCCAAAATAGAAATCAATGATTCCACGGTAACAGTGGAGAGCGATGGAAGGATAACCCCACAAACTCTGGAAATTGACGCATCAAATTCAGGCACTACAATTAGAATTTCAACTGCGATTGCTTCTCTCTCAGATAAAATAATAACACTTACCGGTGATGCCAGCTTGAAAAAAAGACCGATGGAACCACTTCTTGACGCACTAAAACAACTAGGAGTTCAGTGTACTTCAACGGACGGTAAGCCACCTGTCACTGTAAAAGGTAGTGCGGATGGAGGGAGTGCACATATTTCAGGTTCGATCTCAAGCCAGTTCATTTCTGCACTATTGATCTCAGGTGCAAAAATGAAAAACGGCATAACATTAGAAATAGATGGTGACCTTGTATCAAAACCATATCTTGATTCAACTATTGCTACAATGAAAAAGTTTGGTGCTACAGTCAATACAATTTCCCCATACAAAAAATACAAGATATCAAATCAAGAATACAAAGCAACAGATTTTGTAGTTCCTTCAGATTTTTCAAGCATGGCACTATTGCTGTCAGCTGCGGTACTTTTAGGAAAAGACATGTCAATTAATGCATCTCTAGGAGATTTGCCACAGGGAGATCGGGAAATATTATCATATTTAGAAAAACTCGGTGTGAAAATAAATGTCGGCGAAAAAATAACGGTGGTTTCTCCAAAACTTCTCAATGGGGGAAGATTTGATCTTTCAAATAATCCAGACCTGCTTCCGCCAATGGCAATTTTGGCTCTAAAAACATCAAAACCAATTGAGATTTACAATGTAAAACATGCACGATTCAAAGAGACAGATAGGATAGCAATTTTGGCAAAAGAGCTAGCAAAGATAGGAGTGATTGTAACAGAGAATGAAGATGGATTAGTTTTAGAATCACCCAAAGTTCTAAAGAGTGCTGAATTAGAATCTTCAGAAGATCATAGACTTTTCATGGCGTTTTCCATAGCAGGTATGTTTGTTGGAAATTGTACTATCACAGATCCTGATTCTGTGGATGTCTCATATCCAACATTTGTAGAAGACATGAAGAAGATTGGTGCAAATATTACAGTTTGAATTATCAAACAATTACATGCCAAAAGGCACTTAATTCCTAGAAGGATTATAAACACGTAAAAGAAAATTTCATCATGTCTTCAAGTAGCATAGGACAACGTTTTGTGTTTACAAGTTTTGGTGAAAGTCATGGTAGATGCATAGGCGCCACAGTAGATGGATGTCCTGCAGGATTAGAAATTGAAGAAAGTGATATTCAAACAATGTTAGATTTACGTAAACCTGGTCAGTCCATTGTTACTACACAAAGAAAAGAGGATGATAAGGTAGAGATTCTTTCAGGAGTATACAGAGGACATACAACAGGAGCACCAATCACGATGGTTATTTGGAACAAGGATCAGCGTTCAAAAGATTACGATAACCTTACTATGAAACCAAGACCGGGACATTCGGATTATCCTGCATTTATCAAGTATAATGGTTTCAATGACATACGAGGAGGAGGGAGGTTTTCAGGAAGACTTACAGCTACATTTGTAATGGCAGGAGCCATAGCAAGAAAACTACTTTCAAAAACGTTGGGAATTGAGACTTTTTCATATACCTGCCAGGTTGGAAATGTGAAAATGAAAGACCATGCAATGATGAAAATGAAGAATTCAGTATACAACAATGAAGTGAGATGTCCAGATCCAAAAATTGCAGCCAAGATGCGTGAAACAATTCTAGCAGCAAGACGAAAAGGAGATTCTATTGGTGGCATAATTGAATCGTTAACTGTAAATTTACCAGTAGGACTTGGTGAGCCAATATTCGGATCATTAGAATCAGATCTGAGTAAAGCACTTTTTTCAATTCCTGCTGTAAAGGGAGTGGAGTTTGGTTCAGGTTTTCATGGATCTACTCTACACGGCTCAGAGAACAATGATGAATTTTTAATTAAAAATGGAAAAATTCAAACCAAGACTAACAATGCAGGAGGAATATTAGGTGGCATATCCACAGGCATGCCAATAGTCTTACGAGTAGCGTTCAAGCCAGCATCATCAATATCAAAAAAACAACGAACAGTTGATCTTAAAACAAAGAAACCGGCATCTTTGATAGTGCAGGGAAGACATGATCCATGCGTAGTTCCCCGTGCACCTCCAGTAGTAGATTCCCTAGTATCAGTTGTACTTGCAGATCATGCAATCAGAGCAGGTTTTATTCCAGCGGTCATCAGATAAGAAATGTCAGACATTAACAAACTGCGCGACAGGATAGACAAGATAACATTTGATATTCTAAGATTACTCAAGGAACGAAATGATACAGCAAAAGAGATTGGAAATTTAAAAAATAATCTTGGCATCGGAGTTACAAATGAAGAAAGAGAAAACCAATTACGTGCGAGTGTTTTGACACTGTGTAGAGAAATAAGACTTGATGAAAAAACTGCAATGACAATGTTAAATTTTCTATTAAACGAATCAGTCAAGATTCAATCAGAGGGCAAACAGACACACTTGTCTGTATTTTTAAAAGCCAAAAAATTAGAAAAAGAAGGTAAAAAGATAATCCATATGGAAGTAGGCGAACCTGATTTTCTCCCACCAAAAATTGTCAGTAGTGCACTTTCTGAAGTCTATGATAAGGGATATACAAAATATGGAGATTCAAAAGGAATGCCAGATTTTAGAGAGGCACTTGCAAAATATGTTACAGAAAAATTTGGAGTGGAAATATCAGACCAGAACATTCTGGTATCGCCAGGAGCACGTTTTTCAGTATTTCTTGCAATTTCTAGTCTGCTCAGTCCCGGAAATGAAATAATAATAATAGAACCTGCATGGCCAGCATATCGAGATAATGCACTTAATTCAGGAATCAAGGTCAGGACAATACATACAACGCTTGAAAATAAATGGGAACCAAGAATAGAGGATATCAAAAATATAATAAATGAAAATACTAGAATGATAGTTCTCAACTATCCAAATAATCCAACTGGTAAAATCCTTCCAGAAAATCTACAGGACCAGATAATGGAAGTGGCAATGAAGAATAACTTGTATGTTCTAAGCGATGAGATTTATTCATCATATGCAAACAAACCATGGAAGAGCATCCTCACGTATCGATACAGTAAATCCGTAATAACACAGTCATTTTCAAAGTCACATGCCATGACAGGCTTTAGAATTGGGTATGCAGTGTCAAGTCCAGAAATAATAGAAAAAATGTCAAAGCTTCAGGCCCTTGCATTGACAAACGTATCAGAACCCATTCAATATGTTGCTATGAAGGCGTTAAAGGCAGATACAACCGATAATACTAAAACCATCAGAAACAGACTAGAA
>JBOGQV010000250.1:0-4774 GCA_050749145.1 Nitrosotalea sp.
GTATAACAGCAGCTGTACTTACACGACCACCTGAACTAATAGAAACAACGAGCGTTCCTATCCTTTCCTTGCCCTCTGAAATGGAAATATAATCTCCATTGTCATATGGAACAATCTGTACCAGAAAGTCTCGATGATTCACCGTGACGGTTTTTTTCACATAACCGACTTGTGATATCAACAGTTTACTTCAGCTTACTAGTGCCTATATTGCTACCGGCGTAACTGCTACCTTCTTTGCAGCCTTTACCGTCTTAGCTTTTGTAGTCTTTGCCTTTGCAGTTTTAGCCCTTTTTGGGGTCTTTACTGCTATTGGCTCTAGCTCTATCTCTTCTACTTATGCAGCCTTTACAGCGACAGCTTCTAATTGATCAGCTTCGACTCTTGCTCGTAGTTTTGCTTTGTACTTGAGGTTTCGTGGTTTAGTTCTTAGTCTGTATCCACAGCAAGGACACCAAAGACCTTCCCATTTTATGAAAATTTCACAAATCTGGCATCTTTTTTGTCCTGATGCGTAACGACCAGTTCCTACTGGCTTTTGTGCTTTGTATCTTGTGCATATTCCTTTACATGTCATATCTTGTTACCTGTTTATCTTATAGTAATAGTAATTATTTAAGCATGGATCAAAAAATTCTATAATTTTAAAGGGTTTTTTATGAAATAATTATTTTAGATCCATATTGCCAATTGAACAGTTTTCAAGAAAAAAATGAAAAACACTATAAATATCTATCGTCCTTTCACATGTAGCCCAAAAGATCATCCTTAAATGATACTTCCCGAGGTTTTGTGATCGATTTCATGTTTTCATCCAATTCTTGACAGAGGCAGAATAAGATGCCTATAACCCTCTCTTTGTGTTATATATCTGGCAGATATTTTATCACGCTCTCCTCTCTTGTTATGATTTTTTATTTTCAACGATGTTTTACGTTCATCTACAAATTCCAGTTCAAAGTGTGAACAGAATCGAAGATTTAGAGAATTTACTATATGTAAAGCAATGTTCATGTTACCATTTCCTACTTTTACAACTTTTCTTTGAGCATTTATCCCTACCAAAATTTGAACAATATGTGATATCAAGTCGTCAGTTGCTGTGTAGATTGAACTTTCAATTTCTTTTTCATAGTAAAAAACTGATAAACCTATTCTATTACCAGGATCAATTCCTATTACTAGGGAATTGTCATTAATTCCAGATTGTAATTTTTCAACTATTTTTGCACGTATAACAGTAGGATGATAATTGAATTCATCATCTAAAAGAACCAATCTAGTAGGTATTCTAGAAGATTCGGACATGGTGGTAAGAATTAATCTTCGATCTGAACTTGTTATTTCTTCTGGCAATACAGAATCATAATTTAATTTAAGTCGTTTTAAGATATTTATGAATTTAAAATATGATCTGCCTGATATCGTTGCCACTGCTATATTATTTTGTGGTGGATATGATATGACTAATAATATGTGTCAGAAAATTTAAAGATTGTTCATGCATTGTTTTTGATCAACAAATTTCATTTAGTTGTCAATTGTAATATGGCCATTGCAAGATCTCCTTTTGCTTCGATCAATGCTTGTGTTGCCTTTTCTGGAGATACATTAGCCTGTTGTGCTACAAGTAGTATATCTTCTTGCTTAAAGACTGGCACTTCTAGCTCTCTTTCTTCATAACTCTCAGCAATGATTTGGAAAATAGAATTGTCCTTTGCCTTCATTTCTGTAACAGATGGTTTTGCAATTATGATTTCTTTTGTATCAGTCTTAATTATGACCTCTTGGACATTTTGTACATCTTTCATCTCAAGACCCATTTTGTCTAACATTCTTCGCATTTCGCGGTTTCCGCCACGCATCATAGTATATTCATACTCCGCTGTTTGTACTTTTTAAACTATCTCTGATCTTTATTGCTACACCTTTTTTAAATGACTTTATCATTCTTGTAGATAGTACTGCTTTGCCAACTGCGATTACTTTGTCGTTATACAGAACGGATACATCTCCACCTATCAGTATGTTCTTTCCACACCAAGTTACATGTTTACAAAAGACTGAGCTGCCTTCCTGAACAAATTCTTTAGATTCATCATTAATTTCGAGGCAGTTTTCCCTGAATTTTTTACTTTTCAACAGGATTTGTGCGAAAAAAGGAGTAATGGCAAGTCCACCATCTGTTCTCAGAGTACAAAGTAGATCATCATTTTGGTATACATGTTTTATTCGTCCAGTATTCTTTGAGTAGGTAATTTTTACGTCCTTTGGGAGATATTTTGATACCCCATGACCAAAAAGTGCGTCCAACGTATGTTTGATTTTAAGAACCGAGTCCATTGAGTTATGTTAGTTTATCCGTGTTAATTATTTTTGCAATAGAAGTGACCTATATAGTAATCCCTAACAACTATATAGAATAATTCACTACCTGTATAACATGGGAACAAATGAAGAAATGCGAAAGATACAGTTCACAGGCAAGTCTTCATACATTGTTTCACTGCCGAAACAATGGATAATAGATATGGGTCTCAAACAAGGAGACCAAGTAGCAGTAGTAAGACAAGGAGTTTCTAATTTACAAATTGTACCATTAAAACATCACAACAAACCTGTAGGTACAGAGGAAGCAACAATTGAAATCAAACCAGAAGAGGAAGATTCCACAATTGTTAGAAAACTGATCTCACTTTATCTTCTAGGGTTTACCATCATAAACGTAAAATCAAAGGTTGGAAGATTAAAGCCATCTCAGAGAAATTCTATCAAAGATGCGGTAAAGAGCATTTTGATGGGAACTGAGATTACTGCAGATTCTATTGAAGGAATAACTATTCAAGTACTCATCAACCTGTTTGAGCTTTCAGTTGACGGAGCACTAAAGAGAATGCTAATAATTGCGAAATCAATGCAAAACGATGCTTTGCTTGCTCAGGAGGAAGCAAATTTTGAGTTAGCAAAAGAAGTTGTAAACAGTGACGATGAAGTTGATAGATTCAGTTTCTACATAATGAGACAACTCAAGATTGCCATACAAAATGAACATATGTTAAACGAAATGGGAATAGAAAGTCCTTACCACTGTTTAGGTTACAGGTTAATAGTGAAGAATATTGAGCGTCTTGGAGATCATGCAACAGAAATAGCTAAAGACTTGCTTGAATACAAGAAGCCTATCAAGAAATTGGTACTTGAGCCAATACATGAAATGAATACATTTACGTTGTCAGTATTAGATGAGGCGTGCCTATCTCTATTCAAAAAGGATTCTAATCAAGCAGAACGAACCGTACAAAAAGCATCTGAAATTTCAAAATATGAAAGGAAGGTACAAGATAGTATGAAAACATTGAAGGATACTGAAGAAGTCTACAGAGTAAGAAGAATGAGTGAAAACATACGAAGAATATCAGAATATGCTAGCGATATAGCTGAAATAGTATTGGATGTCACTATAGAAAAAACTCTGCGAAAACAATAAGATAGTGAAGGATGACAGTAAAACATTGAATGATTCTGCAATTCTCATAACATATGATAGAGAAGATTCACTAAAAGAAGCACTAGGTCTTTGTGATGCTGCAGGATATGAGGTTCGCAAGGTCATACAACATAGATTTCTAAACAAGTCAAAGTATGGTCTTGGGGAAGGAAAGGTAGAGGAACTCAAGGAAATGTTGAGTACAGTAAAACCTGATGTGATAATCTTTGATGAAATTCTCAAACCAAGTCAAAATTATAATTTAGCCTCTACTCTCAAAATGAACATTCTGGATAGGGAAGCTCTAATTCTTCAGATCTTTGAACGTAGAGCAAAGAGTTCAGAATCAACATTACAAGTAAAAATGGCGCAGTTAAGATATGAGATGTCAAGAGCTAGAGAAAAAGTTAGACTAGCAAAGATGGGAGAACAGCCAGGATTCATGGGAATAGGAAAGTTCGAAGTTGATGTCTACTTTAATGACATCAAAAATAGAATGAACGGTGTAAAAACAAAATTAACAAAGGCATCAACTCAACGTGCTCTTCATAGACAAGCAAGGGAAAGATTTGGATTCAAAACTATCTCTCTTGCAGGATATACATCAGCAGGAAAAACTACACTTTTTAACATATTAACAGGAGAAGAAAAAGAAGAAAGCCCAAAACTTTTCACTACTCTATCTACAACTACACGAAAGATCACTCTCAAAAACTCTGAAGTTTTAATTTCGGATACTGTAGGTTTCATAAGTAAGCTTCCATCATACATGGTAGCAGCATTCAAATCAACTCTTGAAGAACTTGTGTATACAGATGTTGTAATAGTTGTAATTGATATTAGTGACGATATTTTCGAACTAAGAAAAAAATTCAAGAGTTGTATTTCTACTTTAGATGAAATTGGAGTAGGTAAAGATAAAATGATTTTTGTCCTAAATAAGTCAGACTTAATTTCAAAAGAAGAAGTTGCAGTGAGAGCTAAAGAATTAGGTATGGATAATTATAAAAAATGGTTATCAGTATCTTCCACAACTAGATACAACATTAATCAATTAAAGATGTTAGTATTTGAGGCAATAGATGTAATACCTATAACAGGAAGAAAAACTGAAATATCAAAACCAAAAAAGCAGCGAAAACTCCAAAGATGAAGATTGAAGTTTTACGTATAGGTACACGTCTTGTCAGAGATGACAGAGTAACAACACATGTAACCCTAGTATCAAGAGCATTCGGAGCATCAAAAATATACATGTATGATGCAAATCCAGAGATCAAAGAGACC
>JBOGQV010000251.1:0-2679 GCA_050749145.1 Nitrosotalea sp.
GTCTAGTATGTCATATCCTCTGTAAATCAGCTTGCCGTTGATGCCGTCTATTGCAGAAATCTTGGTATCTGCTACCTCGATGTTTCGAAGGCCAATATTCTTTGTCTGCACGGGTTACAATGGGAAAAATACGTATTAAATTATTACTAATCCAGTAAATAAAAAATTAAGCAGTTGGTCTAATCTAACAACTTTGGTAATTATAGCAAAATTTGACATGAATTGGTAGAAATGAGCCAATGGGATGACGAATTTGTCCGTATGGTGGACAATTTTGTAGTAGAGACCAAAGACCCTAGAGTCTTGCAAGAGATTTCTGATCTTGATAGGGAATCCCAGTTACTTGGAATCTCATTTTATGACATGTATTGTGTAGTGCTGCAGGATGTCAAGGGACACCAAACACTGGTTGCAGAATTCAAAACATACATGAGCCTAAAGAAAGCAAAGCCTGTTTTTTAGTTTAAATGAGGGGTTTTTATCCCGTGAATAATCCATGGCACGAACTAGAGTTGTATGTGTTTCTCACAAAGAAGACGCTGATGGGGTAAGCTCTGCATCATTAATTCGAAAAGCGTTTGGCGGGGAAACAAAGCTCGTAGATTATCCTGGATTGATGAATGAACTTGAGGCACTAAAAAACGATGAAAAACTAAAGACACTATTCATTTGTGATCTTGGACTGAGCAAATCAAATCAGGACCAGTTTGTAGAATTACTCAAGGCATTACGAAAAAATAAAGTTTCCATTACATACATTGACCATCACGATATTGAAGATGCAATAAAAAAGAAGATCAAGGCTTTGAAGGTAAAACTGATTCATACAGTAAACGAGTGTACCACGGTGCAGGTGTACAATGCATTCAAGACAAAACTGTCTGACTATGGTTCCTTCTTGGCAGCATGTGCTGCAGTAACTGATTACATGGAGGACAGGCCCATTGGAGCTGCACAACTACAAAGATTTGATAGACAGTTTGTATTATTGGAGGCTACTGTTCTCACATTTACAATTACAAGTCATCAAAAAGATCCTGAATTTCTTTTGTATCTAGTAGATGAGCTAAGTGATTCGAAATATCCGCACCAGATAAACAACACATTTGAATTTGCAAGAATCCAGGCAGAAAGAATTTCTGGAGTCATACAAAAAGTCAAAGATAACATGAAGAAGATGAAAAATCTTTCTTATATGGAAGTGACAGACTCTGGTGCAAGCATGGCAGTAAACTTTGTCTTGGGATTGTCAGGAAAAGAAGTTGGAGTATCATACAAGTTACGAGAAGAACAAGGTATCTATGCAGTCTCAGTCCGAGGTGCAAAATCATGTAAGGTACATCTTGGCAGAATTGTAAACCAATTGGCAACAGAGCTTGGCGGTTCTGGTGGAGGACATGACAAGGCGTGCGGCGCAGTAATTCCAAAAGAAAAGATTGGCTTGTTCTTGAAAAAGTTTAATGCAAAACTCAAATAGTCTCTGCAATCAAATCGATTTCAACTGCAGAATTCAACGGCAGACTAGCAACCCCTAATGCAATTCTAGTGTGTTTTCCTTTTTCTCCAAATATTTCAAAAAGAAGATCTGATGCGGCATTGATTATCTTTGGATGCTCGTAAAATTCTGGAGAACTGTTGACAAATCCTGAAACTCTCACAATCTTTGATACTTTGTCAAGTGTTCCAAGTTCTAATTTTAGTTGAGCCAAGGCATTTGTTATGCACAACTTGGCTGCCTTTTGAGCGTCTTCAACAGAAATACTCGTTGGCACCTGACCCTTGAATTGCACTTGTCCGTCTTTTACTGGAATCTGTCCTGATACAAAGACCAAGTTGCCTGTTCTTACAACTGGAATGTATGAGCCTGCAGGTTTAGGTGGTGTTGGAAGCGTTATGCCAAGTGATTCAAGTTTTTCTTCAATCATGATACGTCTATTGTCTGCCTTGATTTTAATATTCATATATCATACAAGATAAACTCCACTTGATGGACAAGACCAAGTCTCATGGCCATGAACTCAAAAAAGAACTTGATGCACTAATATCAAGAATAAGCGCATTGGAGGCCGCATCAACTGACCGTGAAAAAAAGTCCCTGATGGGTGTACTAAAGGTACTTGCAGAAAATCAAAAACACTTTGCTGACGAGTTTGAACATCTCAAAAAAGCACTAGATCTGATGATGGTACAGATCTTCAAAATGGATCAAGCCAAAAAATAGACCCAGTCTTGGATGTTCTATGTTATCACAATAAAAGATTAAATTCAGCCCCCAATTGTTGGGAAACAAATGTCCCATTCTGCCGAGCCGTCAGACGGCCCAAAACCTGTTGTAAAAGACAAGAATCCTCATAATTATAGAAAAGTTGGATATTCACTGATTGTAATTTCGATATCTCTAGTTCTCATAGGTTTGCTTATTTTATTCATAGGTGACAATTATCATTTCTCAGGTGATATTATGGCAAAACAAGAGATTGATTCCATGACTCCAAAAAGTGGATATACTGTAATCGTGTTTGATTACACTCAACCAATTGGTGCCAAGTTGAAATTGTTGGGTGCCACAAGCAACCTTGAGGATGCCAGAAAACTGAGAGATCAAAACTTGCCAGACTATGACGGTCAAAAAGGCGAAGTCCTAATCTTTGATAAATCCATTACAAACAATACAAATTC
>JBOGQV010000252.1:0-4466 GCA_050749145.1 Nitrosotalea sp.
TCCTTTGAACTTGATGGAAAAAGAATAATCTCAGTTCAGATGTATCTTCTCAAGGAAAGGTCTGTCAATTACTATGTCCAGACAGACAAAAGTGGGCATTATCTTTCATATGGCTTCAAGGCAGGAAAAGAAGACTTTGATGTTGTAAATACCGTTTCAAATCCTATGTACATCTACTCACCAATCATACGTGTAAAGTCGCTTCCTGAAACTCTTAAACCTGAAACTGCATCGCTTCCTGAAGTTGTATACCAACCAATTGAACTTGAAGATCTTACAAGTTTGATTAAACTGAGTTATGGTTTTGAAGAGTCTCCGTTCCCACTCTTTGCTTTTCCAGATGGCGATAAATGGGATATGGGTGTATTCATGAATTTCAATGAATCCGATGAAGCTTCATACTTTTGTCACATCAAACTTGACTCTGAACCGACAAAACCATTTCTAAGATATTCTAGCAAAGATGGTGCAGAACCGTCTTTTGTTAATACAGTAAATGACCATGGATACTCGTACCTCAAAGTGATAAAACTCAAAGGTAAGCATCCTCTAGTCAAGCTATGAGTAGTTTTAGAAAGAGAATAAACGCTTCATCCTCAAAAAGTTCTGTAATACTAGCAAATGATCTTGATAGTGTAAACCTCGAGTTACTCGAAAAACATACTCTGAAAAACATCAAAATGCTTGGAAATTATCTATGTGCTATTAAATTTAATTTTCATCTCTTGTTACCATTGGGCGAGAAAAGCATCAAGAAAATAAACAAGGTTGCACATGATTCTGGACTGCAAACAATAGCTGACATCAAACTAAATGATATTGGAAATACAAACATGGTAACTTTGCAAAGACTCTGGCACAGTGGTTTTGATGCTGTGATAGCAAACCCGATAATGGGACCAGAAAACTTGTCACAGCTTGTAAAAAACGCTCATGATGATGATCACGGTGTCATAACACTGGTTCACATGAGTCACCCAGGAGCAAAGCTGGGATATGGTCTTCGAGTACAAGATCCAACCAGTGGAAAAATGTCAAACATTCATGATCTTTTTCTAAAATGGTCTTATTCGTTGCATGTTGATGGTATTGTTGTTGGCGCAACTGTTCCAAAACTCATAGAACTGTCAAGTAAGAAAACGAAGGGTAGACTTGATATCTACTCGCCTGGGGTTGGGACACAGGGTGGAGATCCTAAAGATGCATTAGATGCTGGCTCAAAATATTTGATTGTTGGAAGGACAATTCTGAATTCAAAAAATCCTCAACTCGAAGCAAAAAAACTCCAAGAGTTAACACTCAGATCATAGATCTTTGATTTTTTTGAATAATTTTTGAGCTGTTTTGTACGTCAATTTGGCAAGTGCATCATCAAAGCCTAGCCACGTATAGTCACGGTGCTCATGTGATAAAATCACTTTGTCTGTTTTTGTATTTGACAAAAAAAAGACAACTTCTTTGTGTATCACTTGACCGTCTCGTTGATAATGATATTCTACCTTGTCTTCAAATCCTTCTACAAATGTAATGTCTGTTATTCCAGTTTCTTCTCTTATTTCTCTTAGAACAGTTTGCTTGAAAGTCTCTCCTTCCTCAATATTTCCTTTGACAAAATCCCAATGACCTGAAGGGTAATTCAAAAGCAAGTACATCTTGCCTTTTGATGATTCGCGATAAATTACTGAACCTGCAGATCTTTCTTCTAACATTTACAAAAAGAGTTTCTTATGTCCTGTATTTCTATTTTCCAAGCCTGCGGCCTCTTTTTTGAAAAGTTCTGATTGCACGCATGAGATCTATCTTTCTGAATTCGGGCCAATATACGTCCATAAAGACAAGTTCGCTGTAGGCACTTTGCCAAAGCAGAAAGCCACTCAGTCGTTTTTCACCTGATGTTCTTAATATCATGTCTGGAGATGACTGTGGCAAGTGTGAAGTATACAGACTTGATTCTATCACTTCCTTGTCTATCTGGTTTACGTCAAGTGATCCATCTTTTATTTTGGAGCCGATCTTTTTGATTGCGTCAACAAGCTCATCTTGTCCTCCATATGCTATTGCAATGTTTAGGTAATGATTGTCATAATCTTTTGTAACTTCCTCAAGCTTGTTGAGAATCTCTCTTAGAAAGCCTGGCAGTAATTCTATACTGCCAATGGCCTTTATCTTCATGTGGTTCTTGTGTATTCTTGGATCGTTGTATAACTTGTGTAATCTTTCATTTATCAATTCATAAAGATAATCCAATTCGTCGTCTTTTCTGTTGAGATTTTCTGCTGATAATACATACAAGGTAATTATTTTGATATTTAGCTCTTCACACCAATCAAGCAACTTTTCTACGGCATCGGCACCTCTGAAATGACCATCTATCTTCATAATCAGATTACGTTTTGCCCATCTTCTGTTACCATCCAAAATTATGGCAATATGTTTTGGCATCTCTCCACTCTGAATGTCGTTTTCTAACCTTCTAGAGTATAGGCTGTACAAACCGCCTAAGTTGAGAACTTTGTCTTTTATTCTGATAATACTTCGCCACCCTTCTTCTTTCTGTATTTATGGAAGAGTAAGGATGCTGATATCAGTATTACTGCAAGACCGATTAGTAATGGTGGGAGAAGAGTATACGGACTTTCTCCTTTTATCATGATTGTGGTAAATTGGGAAACAACTGGGTATAGTGTAGCTAGTACAATGAGTCTTAAAATATCTGTAATTGATCTGATGCTTCCCTTGAACCAACTGCTCAACAATGAACCTCCAAAAATACACCCTATTCCCATCCACAAGAAAGGTAACATTCCTGATATGAAGAGTCCAGTTGTTTGCTGATTCAAAACTAATTTCAAAATACTATCAGGTTTTGTTGTAATGCCAGGTACTGCTGCACCTATGCCAGCTGTTAGTGATGCAAGAATCATTACAATTCCTGCTACAAGTGTAAACGTGCGTATGAATCCTCCCGGTGTAGGTTTATTCCAATTTGTCCATGCTCTATCAACGTCAAAGGCTCTGATTAGAAATGCTCCTCCCAGTATACTAACTAGAACTGCAAATATCTCTCTGGTTAATCCAAGGACAGTAGCTACTCCGCCTATTAACAAGAGCATTCCTGGAACGCCTAAAAAGAACTTTGAATATTTTGAATCAAAAGCAATTGTCTTAAGATATCTTCCCAACACTGCATAGGAATATTCTACTGTTCTGCTTGCTCGCATGACTACTCTTTTCACAGAAACTATTGGCAAAACATTTTGAATTATTGGTATTACGCTTTCATCGTCTTCTCCATCTGATACTATTACAGCTCCATTTGCTGCAAACGTCATTGCAATTGTCTTTACTTGGGAAACTATTTTTTCATCTCCTTGTACGCCCTTGTGTTGAGTGCCAGAAACCAATGCGACCTCTGCTTGGTATCCTTTACTAGTCAAATCCTCAAATGTTTTAACAGCTGCAAAAATTGAGTTAGAATCTGCATCTTCTGGATCCTCCAATGCAAGTCTCTGAGCTGCCTCAATGCATGCATTACGTCCAACCACTGGAGTTACAACACCTGCCTTAATTCCTATATCGTCATCTCTATCCACACAAATTACCAAGAGTCTACTAGTCTTAGTCTCAGTTGTTCCACTTTGTAATCTGGCTTCTTTTGTTGACATTGTATAGACGAAAATCGCATTTCCTATTAATTAATGTAGTTTCTATCAATTTTTACAAAAGCTTCAAGATGTATCACTCCAATCTCATGCTTTTTGGTGATTCTATGGACGAGTTTGATTTGATTTTGACACAAAAGAGTCTGACTCTTGCTTGAGTGCATCGATCTTTGACATCTCATCGTTGATATCACTTGGGGATGACTCGCCCTTGATCTTGTTTGCAAGTGATATTGTCTCAGTCAAGTAGTCATTGTATTTTTTGAGTCCCTCAAAATATGCTCCATAGCTTTGTTTCCATTCTACTGGTGGGTTACTCTCTACTAGTTCACTTATCAGTGAGGTGATCTGAGATGATGAGATTTGGGCTTGGCTGGTAAAATTATCTGGAGATAAGGTCTTGTCTGATAACCCTTTGAGGTTTGACTCTGTATCGGCAATAATAAGAGAATGTCTCTCTTTCACGCTGTCTAGCTCATTTTTGTAGTCTGAGACAACAAAAGAAGAACCGTGGTTTTGTGGAAGGAACCACACTAGAGAACTTGCTCCTGCAATTGCTGCTAATATGATAGCTGTGATAATGATGCCTTTTTTGGTCGCCATTTAACTGAGTCTCTTTATGGCTTTTAAAAGCATAACTGCATTCAACAATTTGATTATTCTCATGAGCAATTTGTTAATTTCATGGTGTTGGATCAGTTCCTCATAAGAAATATCATAAAAATGCATATTTTTGTGAAAAAACTAGATATATGATCTGAATTAGGCCATGTAAAAATTTAACACCCTCTAGCGTATAGTGAA
>JBOGQV010000253.1:0-7260 GCA_050749145.1 Nitrosotalea sp.
GTCAACACCCAGACCACTGATGTAGATTATTTTTTTTATTTTTGCCTTTTTGCAAAGGGCAACAGCATTTTTTGTAAGATCAACATTGACTTGCTCATAGTCAGAATCAACAGTTTGTCTTCCCTGACCAATAAAATGTAACAGTACATCAGAGTCACGTATCTTTGATGCAAGATTATTTTCAGCAAGTGTCTTAGATGTTATTGTTTTTCCAAAGTTTGCAGATTTGCCCTTGCGCACAAGAGAAATGGTTTGAAACCCATTTCTTGAAAGATATCTACCCACGTTTCTTCCAACAAAGCCATTTGATCCAGTAATTACAACTGAATGATGCATGCAAAAGCACAGGTTATGCCGACAAATTAATTTTGGTCTTGATACCATATCACCACATACTTGAACACGGCAGACTGTCATCAGATCCTAGGCGTCCAATCAGGAGCATCCCAAAAGGAGATAAAAAATGCATACAGACAGCTCTCCTTGAAATATCATCCAGACAGGAACAAGGATGATAGCGACGGAGCACGGTTCAAGAAGGTAACAGAAGCATATCAACAACTAAGAAGTGAGGAAAAGAAAAAGGACAAGATTTCAGAAAGTGAAGTAGCCACAAAATATTCCGACTTTTGGAGAAAATATGACAAAACTCCAAGTGAGGAATTTAATTTTGGTCCAAACTTTGCAGAGTTTAGACGCGATTTCGGAGCCAAGGCAGAACAGAATTACGAACACAACCAGGAAAAGGAAGGCTCACCGATGCTTACTCACATCATATTGTATGGAGGGCTTGGAGCAATGGCACTCTGGATAATTTTATCAACTATACTAAAATGATATCAAGGGATTAATACGCAAGAAGATAAGTCACCTCATGTCAGAAGAAGACAAGCCAAAAGAAAAGATGAGGATGGGTTTTACTACAGGAACCTGCGCAACAGCAGGTGCAAAGGCTGCATTACTTTCAATCATAAATCAAAATAAAATAGATTTTGTAGATGTCACACTTCCAAAAAAATCACAGATTCAAATAAAAATTGAAGATTGTAAGTTTGACAAAAATAATTCCACTTGTACAGTAATAAAAGATGGAGGAGACGACCCAGATGTAACTCACGGTGCAGAGATAAGAACACAGATTACGCTAACCGATAAACCTGGAGAGATAGAGATCGACGGAGGAGAGGGAGTTGGCAGAGTTACCAAACCAGGTCTAGGATTAGAGATTGGATCTGCTGCCATAAATCCAACACCTAAAAAAATGATCAGAGAAAATATTTTGGAGATAGCAAAAGACATTCTTGCAAAAAATGGAATCAAGGTGATGATATCAGTTCCAAAGGGAAGAGAGCTTGCAATCAAGACAGATAATCCACGACTTGGAATCATTGGAGGCATTTCAATTCTCGGAACAAGTGGCATAGTTGTACCATATTCCACAGCATCTTTTGCGGCATCAATTAGGCAAAGCATAGAGGTCACACGAGCAATGGGTGATGATACAGTTGTCTTGACAACAGGCGGAAGAAGTGAAGATTTTACCAGAAAGATAATTGACCTTCCTGACCATTGTTTTGTCCAGATGGGAGATTTTTCAGGATATACAGTCCAGGTTTGTGCAAAGAAGGGAATCAAAAAGGCCCATGTTGCAGGATTCATAGGAAAACTTGCAAAGATGTCGATGGGTGTAAAACAGACCCACGTAAAGGGCTCAAAAGTTGACATGGAGTTTTTGTCAGAATTGGCAAAAAGGTGTGGCGCACCACAACAAGTACAGGATTCCATAAGAAAGGCAAACACTGCAAGACACGTATTTGAAATCATAAATGAAAAAAATATTCCAGGCTATTTTGACATGGTCTGCTCAGAGGCCCACAAACAACTTGGAAAATATTCTGACAACAAGTTTGAGATTGAGGTCATCATGTTTGACTTTGATGGTAAAGTAATCGGAATCTTTCCGAAGAGTAACAAATATCTTAAGACCTAGCAAGACAAATTTGTGGACAACGTAGCCATACTTGCAATAACAAAAAACGGTATTGATACAGCACATTTGCTTAAACAACATTTCCCAACATGGAAGATATTTTCCCCATCAAAGCTACGTCAGGATGGAAAAGATATCGAGTGGTTTGACGAGTCAACCACTCTAAAAGTAAAAGAGTTATTCGAAAATAATGAAGCATTAGTATGCATTTTTTCCCTTGGCGCAGTGATAAGATTGATTGCGCCACACATGAAAGACAAAAAGACAGACCCTGCAGTAGTGGTCATAGATGACACTGCAAAATTTGTCATAAGCACACTCTCAGGCCATCTAGGCGGGGCAAATGAACTTGCAGAAAAAATAGCTACTACCCTTGGTGCCACACCAGTTATCACCACAGCAGCAGATGTGAACAAGACGATTGCAGTTGACCTGCTTGGAAGGGAATTTGGCTGGAGCATTGATGAAATTTCTACTGTAACGAAGGTTAGTGCATTTATGGTAAATGAAGAAAAAATTGGCGTTTACCAAGATGCAGGAGAGAAAGATTGGTGGATGCCAAAAAAAGAACTTCCAAAAAATGTCCATATTTACAAATCATTTGACGAGATGATATCATCTGATTGCAAGGGATTTCTTATCATTTCTGATAGAATAATAGAAAACGAGAAGATCCAGGACCGTGTTGTAATATACAGGCCAAAAACATTGGTTGTGGGAGTAGGTCTGCATTGGGATACCACAAAGGATACAATCAAAGAAGGGATGAATTTCTGCCTCTCAAAATTCAAGATTAGTCCAAGATCGGTTGCAAAATTTGCATCAATTAAAAAAGAAGCTGACGTAAAGGGACTTCAGGAATTAGCAGGCGAGATGAAAGTGCCACTAGAATATTTTGACAAGGCAGATCTTTCTGCCATAACCACACCCAATCCTTCAGATGTTGTACAAACATTTGAGGGTACACCAAGTGTGTCAGAGGCTGCTGCAATCAAGGCCTCTGGAGGAGAGCTGATTGTCCAGAAACAAAAATTTCCTCCAAACCTTACAATTGCAATAGCAAGGAGATCAAGTTGAAACGCGGATTGTTGCTAATAGACAGAGGAAGTAAGGAAAGAGAAGCCAGTGAGGAGCTTGAAACTATTTGCAAGGAAGTAAAGAAAAAAGGCGGTTATGCATTTGCCGAGTATTGTTTTCTTGAGGTTACTCTACCATACATAGATGATGGAATTAAAAAATGTCTAAAAAGTGACATTGATTCTCTTACCATAGTTCCATATTTTTTGTATCCAGGAAAAAAAGTAAAGGCGGCGGTTACCGAAGTCATGAAATATCAAGCAACAACAAATGTCAAGTTTCTTGTCACAAAGCCCATGTCTATGCACATGACACTTGTGAGACTAGTTGAAAATAGGATCAAATCAGCACTAGACAAAGGCGGAGTTTCAGTATCAAATGACAAGATAGATGTCTTGGTAATTGGCCATGGAAGCAAAGATCCTAATGCAAAGATGTCAATAAAATATGTCGTAGACGAACTTGGTCACTCGTATAGAAATGTAGATTATTGTTTTCTTGAAATCGAAGAGCCAAACATAGAACAAGGAATAGAAGTATGCAAGAAAAGAGATCCAGAGGTTCTGGTGGTTGTCTTTTACTTTTTGCACGAGGGTGCACATGTCAAAACAGATATCAATGCTGATCTTAGGCCAGCATTAGAGAAACATCAGTTGAAAAAAGTTTTGATTACACAACATATAGGAGCAGATCAGAAGATGATCGACCTTATCATTGAGAGAGCTCAAGAGGTAGAAGTATGATTACCCAAAAGGGCCAGTCAATAGAAGACAAGAGCATGGAGATAATAGATAGTGAAATAGGCTCTCACCCATATTCACCTGACGAGTGGATAATAGTAAAAAGAATAATTCATTCCACTGCAGATTTTGACTTTGCAAAAGAAAACAAGGTAGTGTTTCAAAAAGATGCGATACAGAGTGCCATAGACGCATTACAAAAAGGATGCAACATCATAGTGGATGTCAATGGCGTAATAGGAGGTTTCAACAAGGACAATATGAAAAAATTTGGAAATCAAGTGATATGCAGCATATCAGATCCTCAGGTAATAGAGGAAGCAAAAAAACTCAACAAGACACGTGCCCAGACTTCAATGCGACTTGCAGCCAAGCAAATGGATCATGGAATTGTAGCCATAGGCAATGCGCCTACTGCACTCATTGAGGTGATCCAGATGATAAAAGAGGGCATAACATCTCCTGCCCTTGTTATAGGAATTCCAGTTGGATTTGTCTGTGCAGTAGAATCAAAGGATGAGTTACGTAGTACAAATGTACCATACATCACAAACATTGGCAGAAAAGGGGGCAGTCCGTGTGCTTCTGCAATTGTCAATGCGCTTTACAAAATTCTCGCAGCAAGATCCTAGATTATCTCTTAGAATAAGAGATGCATGATTTTACAAAGTTGGCAGCTATTGGTGAATCATCAAAGTGAACATGCATGTATGACGCAAGTGTATTGTACATTGTCAAGCCATCTTTTTTGTCTTTGATGCCAATGCCAATAGACATGTCATATGCAAATTTTGAATCTTTTGACAGTAAATCCAATTCAGAATAATGAAACTCATGGCCCTTGACAGTTTTTGATTGCAATGAAAAGGGAGATCCTGTTCTAATCTTAGCACTTGTGTAATTTAGTTTTAGTTTCTTTTCCATTATAGTAACAGCATCAAAAAGCCCCACCATCTTGAATTTTCCAGACTTGTAACTAATGGATCTGGTCAAATACATCAGCCCTCCACATTCTGCATAAATTGGCAAGCCATCTTGGGCATATTTTTTTACCAGTTTTTTCATGGTATCGTTTCTTTGGAGCAGATCCCCCTTGACTTCTGGAAACCCACCACCAATGTAGATTCCATCGCAGGATGGTATTTTTTTATCTGAAACTGGGCTAAAAAACACAATTTCTGCACCAAGCCTCCTCAGTGAATCTAGGTTATCCTGATAATAGAAATTAAAGGACTCATCAAGAGCCACAGCGATTCTGGTTTGTATTTTCTGATCTTTTTTGTAAGGGATTTTATCAAGATGTGGTCCAGTTTTTGCAAGTTTGATTATTTTTTCAATTTCAATAAAACCTGAAAGCGATTCTGCAATTAACTTGATTTTTCTATCAAGTGATTGTTTTTCTCTCACAGGTACAAGACCAAGATGTCTTGATTCTAGATTAAGATCATTGTTTCTTGGAATGACTCCAAGTATTGGAAGTCCTGTTTTTTTTAATGCATCTCTGCACAAGATTTCATGTTTTTTGCTCCCAATTTTATTTAATATAACGCCGCAAATTCTAGAGTTTTTCTCAAAATTTTTGAATCCAAGTGCAGTTGCTGCAATAGAGCGGGCGGCTTTGCTTGCATCCAAAACAAGAATCACATTAGATTTTGTTATATTTGCAACATCATACGTGCTTGCAAAGCTCGATTTGCCGCTAAACCCATCATAATATCCCATTACACCCTCAATCACAGAGATATCTTGGTTTGAATTTTGGACAAAGTTCTTCAAAACTCCGCTTTTGCCCATCATCCATGCATCAAGGTTGTATGCAATGTTATCTGAGACAGAGCTAAGGTAGCTTGGATCTATAAAGTCAGGTCCTACCTTGAACGGCTGAACCGAATATCCTTTTTTCTTTAGCCCATGGATAATTGCAGTTGTTATAGATGTCTTGCCAACCCCACTTGTGGCACCTGCAAGAATAATTCTTGGAATCTTCATGCCTCATAGTCTTTGTCAGTATTTTTTATAATTTGGAAAAGTTGCTGGAGTGCAAGTTTTGGATGATGTGCTGCAAGTTTTAACATGCGGACCATGCCAAAATCGGCCTTGATGAAATCAAGAAATTCCTCGGCAGAGAGTTCGCCTATTATTTCAATTTCCTTGTCCCACTCTTGATCACTTAGATTCAGCCACCTATATTGCACCTTTACTGCAGCTGCTATCTTTGATCCTATTGCTTTTTTCATGGTCTGCTCATAAGATTTCAGAGATTCTTTAGATGTATCACCTTGAAGTACAGACTCACCACCAATTCTGCCTGCTGCTCTGCCAAATTCAATTGCATATCTTATCCCCTCCAGAACCAATGGGTTTGCTTGTCCTGCAGAATCTCCCACCATTATGAGATTGTCATCTATCGTTGATTGTCGTAGCCCTTCGTTTGGAATCAGGCCGTAATGAAACTCGACTGGAACAATTCTGCCAAGATCATTTAGCGGTTTTGGTCTTTTTTCCAACAATTCAATCAAGAGTTTACTTGCATCTGCCTGAGAATTGGGTTTTCCCACTCCCACTCCTATTCGGACCTTATTTTTTCCCAAGGGAAAAATCCATGCATACCCTGCAGGAGAATATTGAGAACCGACCATGAGATACCACGTATCAGGATTAATTTTATCGACATATGCCTCATACTCTGCACCTGCTCCAAATCTTTTCCACGGCATGACAATGCCAAGAGATCTTCCAACAACAGAATAAAATCCACTTGCGTCAATGACAAGTTTTGAATTAAAAACCAGTTCTTCTTTGAGTGAGGTTGCCTTTACCCCACTTAGTTTTCCCTTGTCATTTTTTATCACATCAGTTGCACTAGTTCTTAAAAAAATGTCGGCTCCTACACTTGCAGCCTGGTATGCCAGAAATTGGTATGTCTTTCTTACATCCAAGACTGCTGCTTGTGCAGTATCACTTTTTTTTATTACATAATTATTTGGAGAATAAAATGCATAATTGCTTATTTCATTATAACACTCAGATGGTATTCCAAATGCTTTTGCTTCCTTTATCCATGTTACACCGCTTGTCCTGACACTTTGTCCTATTGCTTCTTCTCTTTCAAGTACTGCAACGCTGAGACCTTTTTTTGCAGCACTCCATGCTGCTGACAGACCTGCTGGCCCTCCCCCTACAATTACTACATCATAATCATAACTTTTAGCCATGATATTATTACTCAAATTTTCCTTGTTCAATATTATAAGCTGTGGTTTTAGCAGATCTGTTTTTGAACCCAATCTTTTTACCTAGCGCACAGAAAAATATTTCAAATGACAAAAGGTCTAGTCATAGTATACACTGGAAAGGGAAAGGGAAAAACAACAGCTGCCCTTGGAATGGCGCTTCGTGCAGTTGGCTATGATCATAAAGTTTGCATGATACAGTTCATCAAGGGTTCATGGC
>JBOGQV010000254.1:0-3444 GCA_050749145.1 Nitrosotalea sp.
TCATTCGTATTCCAAAAACTGAAAATTTCGAGCAGCCACATGGGATTGACGTCAAGGGTGCAATGGCACTCTCTGTTACAGTTATTTTATTTTTGATGGGCGTCTCTTATCTACAGGAAATCAGCCACGGAAATCTTGATTCTATAATATTTTTTGCAGGAGCAGCCATCTCTACACTGGTATTTGCAATTATAGAAAAAAGAATTGCATACCCGCTAGTTGATTTCAAAGTTCTTGCAAATAAAATTCTCTTGCCGACTAATGTCATACTCATGATAGTTGGCATATCTACATTCATGGTATACCAGACAATTCCAATTTTAATCCAGAGCCCACAACCGTTAGGCTTTGGTGGTGATGCAATAACTACTGCAAATGTCCAGCTTCCGTTTATGATTATATCTTTGATAGTCTCTGCAGCATCTGGGTTTATCGTATCAAAGGTAGGAAATTTCAGACTGACTGCACTTGGGACCATTGTATGTACCATAGGATTTTTCGGACTGGTGGCATTTCATTCTACAGAATTTATGATATCTGCAGCACTTGGAATAATATCAGTTGGGTTGTCGTTTGCATTTGTTGGCGGGTTTAATATAATACTGGTGTCATCTCCACAAAAATCTGAAGGAATATCACTTGGCATGTCAGTATTGCTGATTCTTGTTGGCCAATCAGTTGGCCCCTCAGTTGCAGGAATGTTCCAGCAGATGTACAGCCAGACAATTCCAAACGTACCAGGAGTATTTCCAACTGCTATATCGTATATGCAAATATTTTCTAGTGCTGGCATTCTCTCACTTGTATCAGTTGTACTTGTTATGATCCTGAAAAGCAAAATTAAAACACAAAACCAAAACTTGGAAACCTAACCAATGAAACTTGCAATTACAAATGATATTCTAGAGATACAATTCAGTACGACTGAAAAGATACTGGCAATACATGGTTCAATGAAAATTCCGCTCTCTCATATCATACAAGCTACTGGGATGCTTTTAGAGCCAACATGGAAATCTATCCGTATGCCTGGAACAAACCTTCCTGGTATAATCAAGGCTGGAACGTATTATACAAACCGAGGAAAGGAGTTTTGGTATCTCACACGAGGCAAAGAGGTACTCCGACTAGAACTCAAAGACGAGTCATACGATAGAGTAATTCTTGGAATAAAGGACAGTTCATTTTGGACAAGCAGGCTTGGAATGACAAAATAAAAAAACGGTGGATTATATCATTTAAGGATTATAGTTGCCGCTCAGGTATGCGCCAGAGTCCATTGCAGATGTTGGGATGCTACTGTTTGTATTTTTACATCCTGTCTGAAATGAATAGCAGTTAGTTGTGCTTGCTGGTACGTGTGACGCGTCACTTGTTCCTTTATACGTACCCGGTGTTTCCCATCCTGATGCTGATAGCATTCCAATAGCTATGACAAGTGTGCCTCCAACGCTTGCACCCAAGATGATTAAGAGTGTAGTTTTTACCATTCATTATGTATGCGCTTTTTTCATTTAACCCTTGACTAACAATGTTCCATGTGTGAAATTATGAAATGATTTTCCAGTGTTTTCTAGTATATCTTCATATCTTGAGATTTTTCTTCAATTATACCGTGGATATACAAATTGGATGCACTGGCTGGAGCTACAAGGGATGGATTGGTCCGTTTTATCCAAGAACGATACAGGGAACAGATTACCTAAAACATTATGCCAAAACATTTTGTATCACAGAAATAAACTCGACATTTTACAAAATACCTTCTCTGTACACTACAACAAAATGGTTCAATGACACTCCTGAAAATTTCATCTTTACTGCAAAGATGCCAAAGCAGATAACACATGATGCAAGACTAAAGCCAGGACCATATCTTGATAAATTCCTAAACTCAATCAAGCCTCTTGGTTCCAAGATGAAAATACTTGTGATACAACTTCCACCATCACTTTCATTTACCGAAGCAGAACTAAACCTGGATAAAATGGTAAAACATCTGCCGGAAAATTATCGATATGCTGTAGAAGGAAGGCATCCTTCATGGTTTACAGAAAAATCCTACAAGTTTCTCTCAGAGAGAAACCTTTGTCTTGTGTGGAATGAGGTACAAGGAGTGCTAAACCCTGCTGATACAACAACAGACTTTGTCTATCTTAGATTGATTGGAGACCGTTCTATTCCAGACGACAAGTTTGGAACAATACAAAAGGACCAGAAAGAATCTATTGCCAAATGGGCACATAGACTCGACGAGATAAAAAACAAGGTATCACTTGCAGTTATAATGGCAAACAACCACTTTGAGGGGTTTTCACCTGTTACTGCAAACAAATTGCGACTAGCAATGAATCTTGAAGAGATAACCTGGCATGGAAAAGACCAGGTCATGTTGTTCTGATGTGCTTACAGCCTACCGTGCATCACCTTAAAGTCCTTGGCAATCCTGTATGCCATGTTCTGTAACTTGGTGACGTGCACTATGTTTGAGCTTCCCTGTCCAATTTGTCGCATTATTGTCATGCACTTGTGAATATTGTTGTGGTCTCCAAGATCGTCTTTTTCTGACCACATTGTAAAGCAATTGTCAAACTCTAGACAAAATCTCAGCACTGATTCTTCCCAGTTGCTATGCATTGTAGAGTAGCCAATGGCATTTGCAATCTCGTGAAACTCGTTGCTTCTGTCAATTAAGATCATGTCAAGTGATCTTTTTGTCTTTGAATTATTTTGGTATGTTGTAGTTGATATCATGGAATATGTTGTATAGTAAAAATATTAAGCACTAGGAATACACTGCAATCAAGTGCAACTAGTCTAATCTTGTACAAAATCCTTGGTCTTTTTCAGAGCCAAGATAAGACATGCTGCAACCAAGAGTGATACTACCATGAAGACGCTTCCAGAATTGTATGAATCAGTACTGGTCTTGAGATATCCAACAATTGATGGACCAATGAATCCACCAAGGTTTCCTATTGAATTTATCAATCCAATTGACACTGCAGCAGATGTCTCTGTGAGAAATATTGTAGGCAATGACCAAAAGGGTCCAAATGCAGAATAGATTCCAACTGTTGCAATCGTAAACATTACCATGGACAAGACCAAATTTGGATAAACCATTATGCTAAGGCCCAGTCCCACCGCACCCACAACAAGAGAAAAAAATGCATGCCACTTTCGTTCATTTTTCTTGTCAGAAGATCTTCCTACAAGTATCAGGCCAAAAAATGCGGCAACATATGGAATTGCCACTAGATATCCAACACTTGTGACTGATTGGGTTCCCAACCCATCAATTATTGTTGGAAGGAAAAACCCCAGTCCGTAAAAACCAATTATCCAAAAAAAGTAAATCAGAACAAGCAATATGACATCTCGCTCTCTGATTGCACGTTTCCATGACAGGCCATACTTGACATCTTTGATTTTATTCTCACT
>JBOGQV010000255.1:0-6761 GCA_050749145.1 Nitrosotalea sp.
ATCTTGGACTACTTTTTGAATGCTGATTATCTCTTCTTCTTCTTGTTTTATTTTCTTCTCTATTACACGAACCATAGAATCTTGCCACACATGGTGGGAAAAGAAATTATGATATGTGTTCGCTGCAGTCATCTCATCATCTACAACTGTATCTTCTAAGAACTTTGTGACAATAGTATCTGTCAATTTGAGTATGCGTTGGTTTAGCTTGACGCTCTTAAATATGGGCTCTAATTTGGATATGTCTTCTTTAAAGTCATCTTTTGTGTGTAGAATTTTTTCATGGAGGATCTTAAAGTATACTGCAACAAAGAACAATGTCGCATATCTTTTTGTCTTATGTCCTCCCTTCTTTCCATAGTTTAGACTTTTTTTTGCATATTCCTTTGTACAATATGGGTACAGAAGAAGTCTATAATCGTCCTTTAATTTCTCATTGAAAACCTCATCATATTTACTACCTCTTGGCAAGAACTGTGCGGGAGAACTGTATGCTTCTGTTGGCCTCTGTTCTATTCCAGCAACAAATGCTTGTATTGCATCTTTTGCTACTATGACTTTTTTGTGATTATCCGGCAGATACTTGTTGTAAATTGCATCCCCGACAAATTCACTTTGGTGTGACTTTGTTTTAGTATCAAATGAGCCACCCTGAATTTCATAAAAATAATGAATATTTTCCATTTGAGATTTTAATGATTTATGAAAGTCCATCAAGGATACAAGATCTTTTCCTCTTACTGCGTTCTGTGAGTTTCTGTATTTTGTAATATTGTTCTGATCAAGTTCATCGGCTGCCTTGATGATTGTGACAGTTATACTCCCATCCAAATTATGAGTGCGTCTTGCATGATCTAATACTGAATTAGATGTCTGTGCTCCGTTTACTATTTGAGGCGAATGCAACATTATGGAATTGTCTTCTAGTTCCTCAAAATCACTTACTACTATTGTTATTCCGTTGTTATAATAAAAAAACTTGTGGGGAACTTCTTGTAACGTTTCCCTCAATCCTTTATTCACTGTGGTCTTGAATTGCATCCACTGTCTAATGTTGGATTCAAAAACATAGTCCTTGTTCTTTGTAACAAAATTTGTAAGCTCTCTTAACTTTAAAATCCCAAGAAGCGTATTCTGATATCTTAACTTTGTCTCAAGTTTGATTGGCGCTTTCTTGCCTGCAGCAGGTTTTTTTATTCTATCCCAAAGTTTCTGTATTATTACATCAACATCGTATATCTCAACTGAATCAAAATTTTCATCTTCCACCTTCTGATCTGTCACATAGATGCACTCTATCTTGAGATTTTTTTCTTGGATCTTTGTCACTAGATGAGCAAGTTCTGGGCGCATCTTTGAAATGTCCTTGCCCTGTAGCCTCTTGACATCCTCTTTGAATTTTGCTATGGCTTCAATTGAATGCGATGTTCCATACTTTGATTGGAATAGATAGATCTTGTCTTCAGAAAAATCTACTGGTAGATATGCATCTATTCCAAGATCGTTTGCTCCATCTACAATTGCATCGGTTGCATCATCTTCAGTTGCTTCAAAGACTCTGGTTAGCACCCATTGTAGAAAATTATGACCTTTCTCAACTTCATTTTGGGCACTTTCTGCATATTCTTTTATGCTGTCTTTGACATTCTGTGAAAATCCATCTAGTGGTTGACCATTGGTGTATTGATATGCTACAGGTTTTGCACCTGGAATGTATTCTAGTAACCCATTACTTCTTTCAGCCAAATTCACTCTGTCTACAAACTGCCCTATTTAGAAAAGCAGGTTATTATGATATATTCAAGGTGAGGAAGGGATTTGAACCCCTATAGATTCGCTTTGCAGGCGAACGCATAGCCACTCTGCCACCTCACCGCGATCAAAATGATTTTACTTGAACAATTAAATCTTTTAGATTAAAATTTTGAAAATTGCTTTGAGGCCAGTCTGATGTCTTCTGATTTTATTGTTTTTCTACCTGCATGTGTTGACATCTCTACTGCATTTTTTGCAATTGAAACACCAATTTCTTCTAGTATTCTTCTGAGTTCATTGGCAGATTCATCACTTACTCTTTCAGCACCTGCTTTTTTCAAAATCCTGTACATCACAGAAAGACCAAATTCAGATGTTACCATACCATAAATCAGAAAACCCTTGATAAAAGACTTTGAGTGGAAAAAAACTATGCAAGGATCGATTTATACACACTATTTCATGGTCAGATATGTGACTAATGGCCTGGCTGACTGATGCTCACATCCATCTATCAGACAACGAGTATTCTGGTGACATGGAATACATACTTACAGCGATGCATAAAATGAAAATTAAGGCTTGTTGTGTATCCATGGATAATTCAAGCTCCAAGTCTACGCTTGATCTAAGTCAACGTAGCTCACTGGTTCTACCATTTGTTGGAATCCATCCTGAAAAAGCAGATGATGATCTAAATGCAATGGTGGATCTGATTACTCAAAACTCTGGCAAAATATCTGGTATAGGCGAGATTGGTCTTGATAAAACATATGTCTCAGATGAATCTGGATTCTCAAGACAAGTGTTGGTCTTCCGAGAACTGCTTTCGCTTGCAGAAAAACTAGACAAGCCTGTCTCTATTCACTCAAGAAAAACCCTGGATGAAATATTTTCAATACTTCCTTCTTATTCAATAAAAGGAGTTTTACTTCACTGGTTTTCTGGCAGCAAAAAACAATTACAAAAAGCGATGGAACTGAACTGTTTTGTGTCATATGGGCCTGCAATGATTTATGCTGGTGATAAACAAGTTCTTCTTTCAGAGACTCGTATGGACAAAATATTGTTAGAAACTGATGGACCCGTGAGGTTCTCCAGGTGCTTTGGTCTTAAAACTGCACAAATAACATTCCTTCCAAGTGTTCTTTTTTGTGCAGCTAATATCCTAAAGAAATCATATGATGAGATGTTGCTTATTGCAGAAAATAATGTTGATTCGTATCTTGGTGTATAGGTATAAAAAACCCCTTTAGCCCATTCAACTTGTGAATAGAATCAGACGAATTTCCACAGAGCTAATGACTGCTTATAAAGGAAAGTTTGATACTGATTTTGCACACAACAAACAGGTTCTAAATGAGATTGCAATTGTACGATCCAAAGGTCTAAAGAATGAAATTGCAGGTTACATCTCTTCGTATCTTAGACGCGAATTAGAGGAACGAGAAGAAAAAGAATCCGAAGTGGTTGCTCAAAATGAACCAGTTGATGAAATTGAAGAACAGATACTCAACTAACACACTAAAATCCTATAGTACTCTTTTGATAATATGATAACAGTCAAGTTATTGGGAGGAGCAAGAAAATCTTTCCTGTCTGATAAACTTGAAATTCAAAACGATACTATGACAATATCTGGTCTATTAGATCATCTCAAGTCTTCAATTCCACAAGACCGACCACAGATTGATCCTGGAAATATCCTTATTGCAATAAACGGTGTTGACTCGTCTGTATTACAGGGCAAGGAAACTATGTTAAAAAATGGAGATGTTGTTAGTATAATTCCATTAGTTCATGGAGGAAAATCAAAAAGGGTGCAATTTAGTTTGATGAACACTAATGTAGAACTTGTCCGACTTAAAAAAACCATAAAAGATCCAATCCGATTTCTTGAATCTCTGCGAGAAAAATATCCCCGTCTTACCGTCCAAGGAATTCATGCTCTGTATATTTTGAATGTGGAACATGCGAAAAAGACCATTGCAATTTCTTTATCTGCCAAAAAGGCAGATACAATGCTTTCAAATAAAATTGAGACTGATATTCTCATGAGATTTGCATGTACCAGACAAATTAGTGATGCAATATCTAAAGTAGGTGTAAAAGTAAATACTGATTTTATACTAATACTGCTTGGCAAGAAACCATCGCTTGAAAAATTATTCTGCGAAATTGAAGATCTTTTAGAGAATAATGTATTTTCAAAGGATAATTCAAAGTTGATCAAAAAAGAGTTTGGAATAACGCAAAAGGAACTTGCCTGTGTTATGTCTAAAACTCCGTTGGAAGACTTGCTTGCAGAAAGATCTGCAACTTTATTCCATTGAATCTCGCTTGAGTTTTAGCGTGCTTATGATGTCTTCTTCCTTTAGTATGGAAACACCCACAATGCCACCCATTATCTGAATCATTACGTTCCAATCATAAGATTCTAGAGATACCTTGTTTGGAATTATATCTGCAATAGAATCTATCAATTCCTTTGAGGATATGTCAGAACCTCTTTTCTCAATTGTAATTCGATAAGTATCTACATCTTTCATGATCTTGATTTGATTTTTCACACTTTCTACTATGTTCTCAAGACTTGCCGAAGTGGTATGCCTAATTGGAATAAATCTATGGCAATATCTCATCCTCCACGGTTCATCTAGAATTATTTTTTTGATATTGGTTATTGCAACAAATGGATCAATGGATGTATCTACCCAAATTATTCCTGAAAAGCTTGATTTGCCTATTCTTGGAGAGTCGTCTCCTAGTTCTTCTATGATGTCTGAAATTTCATCACAGGCCTCTTCCTCAAGGTGCCTACTACAAGTTGCAATTAAATTCACGCTAGTAACTCCGATTTTATTTTGCCCTCTCTTACTATTTTTAATTCATTACCTACAACTTCCACGATGGTAGATTCACAAGAATTGGCAATTTGTCCCCCGTCAAGTAACAAATCATAACCTGAGAATTTTTCTGCCAATTCACTTGAATTGCTAAATGATGACTGACCAGAAAAATTTGCACTGGTACCTACCAATATCCGAGATTTTTCTAAAAGGGCAAGTATGCAGGGGTGATTTGGAACTCTTACTGCAATTTTACCTTTCAAATCAAGTGTTTTTTCAATTTTTTCATCCCTTATTCTGAGAATTAATGTAACTGGACCAGGCCAAAACTTGTCTGCTATTTTCTCAGAGATCTCGTCAAAAAATGCAATATCCTCGATGTCTTTTTTTGAATATGCTAATACTGGAAGATTTTTTGTTCTATCCCTGCCTTTTATTGTGTATACCTTATTGACTGCATCTTGATTGCGTGGATCACATCCTATTCCATAAACTGTATCTGTAGGAAATGCCACAACTCCACCTTTTTGTATAATTTCATAGGCCTGTTTAATTTCACTATCGGCACATGGTAAAATCACGATTTTTCTTGGTGTTTAATAGTAAATTATCTCTTTTTATGAAAATGATATAAGATTGATGCGCGTACTATGGTACCATGGATGAGATACCTCAATGTCAGTGTCCTCCAGGCGGAGAAACATACGTAAATGAAGATGGAATGCAAATTTGTGTTTCATGTAGTGGCTGGGTAGGACCAACTAACTAGATCAGATGTTAACTGTATTGGGGCTGTGTAAGTCTTTTATAGTAAAATATTTTCTTTGATTGTTATGTCAGATGACTTTCAAAATGATTTTGAAGATGAATTTGACGATGACCCAAGTGATGATGTTGAGGATGAAAATGACGAGGTTGTTGATGAAAGTGAAACCTAAATTCTCAAGCCAAACGAATCTGCAAATTCTCTGAATCCACGATATGCCTGAAGAAATTCTCTGCCCCTCTCACTGATTCTATATTTGCATGCTCTCTCAGAGCTGGTCTGTTCCAAAAGACCTTGTGACACAAGTGTTTCTAAAATCTTTGACAGTCTAGCATAGGAGACATTTGCTTTTCGGATTAGGTATGTTACACTAGCTCCTGATTCATCAGGTATCTCATCTCGTGTGGTAGAAAGTATGTCGCCAATTATGCTCATATGAGTTCTATATGTTATTGCCAAATCTCACTCCTCCTCTTAATGGGACTTGAGAAATTGGGACAAAGAGTGCTCCCAATCCAATTATCTTTGTAGAAACTGAAACAAAATACAGTACTGACTTTGGAAATACAATTGAATACCATCCTAAAAATTCACCTAACGCAAGTAATCCTAGGCCTGCAGCTACGAAAATAGTGCTCCGCTTCCTATTTTCCATATAGGACATTATTGTTTCAATTGTCCCATATACCAGTAGGATAAAAGAAATTGACCTTATAATATGCTCAATTGAATTAGCAGGAATGATGAAAAGCGGAGCTACAATAGACTTGAAGTATCTTGACTTTGGAAAAAATGATTTTATTCCATGAGAGAATGCTATGAAAAAATATCCTACCGTTTGAATTGCTATGCCTAAAGTTTGAATCCATGTATCTATCTTGACATAACCAAGTACAAGAGACTCAAACATGTATCCAAATCCTACAACGCCAAATCCTATACTGATTGAGAAAAATGAAATATTCAGTCTAAACAGTGTCGGACTGCCAGTATTTCTGAATCCGATGTATGCAAAGATTCCCAAGATCAAGCCGACTGCAAAGCCTAAAAGATTAAGTGCTGACTCGGCAAAAGTTATGAATTCCAACTAGTATTGTTGCCTTCTGAAATTACATAAGCCTTGTAGTGGATTTTTTTCTACCAATCATCAAGAGTTCCGGATGTAGTACCACTAGTGTCTTTAGCATAATCCCCCAAAATATCAGTATATCTTGCATCTTTGTATGCTATGAGTTTTACATATTCTCCATATGATATGTCAAGTGAACAATTAGAACATTTGACATATGAAAAATCATCTCCCAACTCTGCTATCTTGTCGCATTTTGGGCATTTTATTTTCACGAGTTATATAATGGCTACAAGACATATTATCTCTTCTCAAAGGATAC
>JBOGQV010000256.1:0-4369 GCA_050749145.1 Nitrosotalea sp.
ACTGCTTTGATAGAACAGCAGTGTATGCCCCAAGGTTCGCCGAGGGGCGAGCTGGCTGTTACTAACAACCCAATACATCAGTCAGTCATAATACATAGAGACTATACACGACACAATCATACGTCATTTCTTTTTTCAATTTTCTATATACAAAATTGTACTCAGTGTAGACTATAGAGCGATCATTTTTATCTTGGTTTGCATTAATATAGTAAGAAATTGAGTAGCGTAGAAAGAATCCATATGCACTGCGACTGTGGCATATGCGGACATTATACAGAACAGGAATGTGTCCAAAAGGAATGCAAGTGCTGTCTTAACTTCCATGTAAGGTCTGGACCCAAGTCCGGTTCTCATGGAAAAAGATCAAACTAGGAAAAAGTTTTTTTTGTGCTTTTGTTTTGCAAGTGCCAACTATATATCTCTGACAAATAATTTCTACGCAAAATATTTTATCTTTTAGAGCCTGTCTTGTGTCTGTGAACAGCACAGCACTTGATTCTGGTTGGACATATTACGGGAGACACAAGCATTTGACAGGAAAGAGCCATTTTCTACTGCCAAATACAAACCAGTCACTGTGTCATCTTCATACATTTACTATTGATGACATGAGACACATGAAAATTGCTGATATGGGTGACTTGTTCAAAAGCCAACTGTGCAAAAAATGTCTTGAAATCTTGGATTCGTGAGCTGTATCTGTGCAAAAATGATCTACTGATTAATTGCTGTTTAGCAAATTCTTTCAAGAAGCGGCTTGTCACTTTCATAGTATAAACGTAGAACTGGATTCTCATCAAGCAGTTTTAGCAAATAGAGTGTTCCTCCTTTACTACATTTTTTAATACTTTTTATGATGTATATATTGTCCGAGTCTTTTTCTGGCTCTACTATGCGAACCATTTCACCTTTTGAAAACACTGACATGTCTTTTTATAAAAAATATTAGTACATTAATCTTGTTCACAAATTAAAAGTGACAATGTTTTATATCAAAAACATTTCAATGTATAGAAAATGTCTAGTGTATCAAAAATAAAATACGACAACATACAATGTAAAATCTTATTTTTGCAATCATAAATTTGATAAAAGGAAAAATGGGGGACGATTGGTCCGGTTTTTTATTTACGTCTTGCTGTAGACCAAATTCCAACGCCGCTCATGATTGCAACTATGATGATTGCTGCTACCCATGCAGATGTTTGAGCATCAGATGGTGCGGATGTGGTATTTGCCACAGGTGCGCTGCTAGCATACTGCGTATTGGTTGGTGTAGGTTGGACGTTGTTTGTTTGTGTTGGGCTGTTATTTGATTGACTCTCAGTCATGCTTGCTGATCCAGTGTTTGCTGTAGTTTCACTTGGTTGACTTGTAGTCATGTTTGTTACTCCGGTATGCATTGTATTATCACTGGACTGACTTGTAGTCACATTCATTGAACTAGTTTGCACTGGGCTACTAGACTGGGTCATATTCATTGATCCAGTCTGTGCCATGTTGTTGTTCGATTGACTTGTAGTCATATTCATTGATCCGGTTTGCATTGGACTATTAGACTGGGTACTAGCTGCAGCATTTGCAACAATCACTTGACCTGTCATCCATGGATGGACAGAGCAAAAGTAATCGAATGTTCCTGCATTTGCAAAAGTAAATTGGTATGTACTACCGGGTTTGATCAGATTTCCGCTGTCAAATATAGTTCCGGTTGTTTCATCTGATGCTTTACCGCTTGTCACATAGTGACTTACAGTATCAGTGTTCTTCCAAGTTACTGTTGTTCCTGGTGTAACAGTCAATGGATTTGGAGCAAAGCAATTGTTTGCTGCAACACATGCTGCGCCTGCACTTGCGCCTGCACCTGATGCCATATCAATTTCATTTGCTGTTTGTCCAAATGCTGGTGCTACACTCAAGATAGCAACTAGAACCAAGAGACCAAATAATGCGCCAAATGGTTTTGACTTCATTATTTAACTCACTTTGAATCTGTTAATAAACTATAATCTGAATAACTCTCAGTTTTCCTTGGAAACACTCATTGTCAAAAAATGTCAGATGAGATTGTTCTAGTTTGGTGGTTAACAACAGTACAAAATGCAGCAGAACCTGAGGAATTATAGAGTCTTCAATGGTACAGAACATAAATGGTGTCTTCTATTTTTTCCAACAGTCCACGAATCTTTGGAAAATAATACTTTCTATGTTCAGATTTTTGATGTCACTGTAAAGCATCTTTATTTTCGTATTGTGCCATAATTAGATAGGTTCTTGGCGGCTCTGATTTGTATAGATCTTGGACCATCTTGATATCTTCTGCAATCTATGGCATATTTCCGTCGAAGATTCTGATGGCAATTAAGGATTTAGATGGATATCATATCTGATGAAAGTTTGTAAAAGATAAAACTTGCGGAGACTGCAGACCCTTGAAAACTACATCTCATATCTATCTCTGATATTTTTTAATTTATACATCTAAATAAAATACTGGTAAAATTGTACTTTTGGTATATGGGTATTAGAACTGTTTCAGACTATGTGAAATTCTATGTAGGATTAAACATGCAGGACAGCATCAGCCTCTCAAGTTTTGCATACAATGAAAAATTGGTACTAAAAAACAAGACTGCAACTGGTAAGCTGACAAAAGAATTGATCCAACAAAGCCTGACTCTACTTGATGAACTCCTCGGAGAAATACAAAACATTGGTGAGCAGGCTGTTATGGAAAAATATTCAAAGTGAGATTTTTTTATAAATTTTATATGATTTTATGATTATACACCACATGATTTTTTTATATGGTGAATTTTGCCCTGAAAAAACTTCCAGTACTAAACTTTTTTGCTTTAATCTTATATCTTTGAAATGCTATATTATTACATGAAACAAGAATTTTGTCATCTGTGCAAGGAAGGTGGGAAGCAATGTGTTGAAGTTGACACAAAACAGCAGGTATACATGGAAATGTTTCATGTAAAATGCTCAAAATGCGGAAGACCGCTTGTATCGTAAATTATTTTTTTGATATTTTTTAAAAAAACATTTACAAAAATTTGTTAGGAATTAAAAATTTAACAGTCTGTACTGGTACACTACTTTCTGTTACTGAATTGTCATTTTAGACGGATCTGAAGATCAGTGCTATGTATCCTATTAGCACGCCTGCCCATATCACACCAGCACCTTCCCATAATGCTAGTTGATTTGTTCCTCCTCCATATCCTCCACTCTGTGGACTGATCACAAATATCGTCACCAAGCAGCATCCAATCATCAATGCTACTCCAATGGGTAGATATTCGTCATGTCGTTTTCTTGTTTTCCTATATGAATCTGTGTATGTGGACATGGGGTATAATACGTGATTCTTGGATATACGGATATCTGTTGTATATGTCAGGAAATATTTTCCATACCAGTAGAACATTTATGAATAAAAACATGTGACTAAATAGAATCAAGAGGTTAGGGCATACTTGTGGAAACAACAGAAAAAATCATTTAAGATCAAAATTGCAATTCTTCTTGTCTTGTCTGTATCATTTATGCCAGTTTCGTATCTCTGGTTTAATACATTGTCTGACCTTGATTGTAAACAATCTGATCAAAACCATGTCATGATGGATCTAAATGACAAACAACACACATGTGTATACAAAACCGGTTTGCACTGGGCAGTGTTTTATGGTATCAATGCTTTGATATACGGTGTGCCGTTTACATTAATTCTAAAATCTGAAAGAAATAGATTTGCAAATCTTTGATTGATGATTAATTGTTAGTGAGCTCTGGTTAAACCAATTCCATTAAATCAATAATTGAAAAAATTCTTCATATTGTCTCCCAGAATAATTATCAACATCAGTGTAAATGACTATTCTGATTTTTTAGCAGAATGTAATTCTCAGAATCTTACTCCTGAAGAAAAAATCCGTGAGATAATTACTTGTTATGTAATATTGCGGAGAAACAGAAAAAAACTTTCCCAAAAGATACTGGATCCATTTTTGGATATGACAAAGCAAACCACGCCTTAGTTTCATTGTTGGTAAAGCACTATCCAATTTCTTGATTTTGTCAAAATCTGATATTTGAGGGAAAATATTGGTTGATGGTGTTCTGTTGACCGAGTCTGTCCAATTAGGCGTCCCGGATGAGTGTGCCAGAATGGATCTCCAGTGTTCACAAATTACCACAATGGATTTGATATACCCTGTGAAATTCCAATCCACTTAATGGTCTTTACGAACAAAATTGATTATGCCAGATAGGCCAGGAAAAGTATTCTATAATAAATTTTCTTACCTGTGGATATTCCAAAATTATGGAATATGTGATAGTTTAGCTAAACTTTCGG
>JBOGQV010000257.1:0-6734 GCA_050749145.1 Nitrosotalea sp.
TGCGTGCTGGACGATGTTTTGGTAAACATTCTTTGCAATATACTGGTCTACCTTCTGCTGGTTTGAAGGGAACCTGTGTTTCTTTTTTACAGTCTGCGCATGTGGCAGGAAACATTTGTCTGTCTTCTGTTGACATGATCTTCGTTGCTAAATGCTACATAATAACTGTTCACTCAGGATTTTTAGACCTTTATCGCATGTTTGTCTATCTGGCGTCTACATGAGGGTACAAATGGCAAACGTTTCACGAATAAATTGTACCCTGTTGGTTGTCTGTTTTGATCTATATTCTTGGCAGACTTTTTACTCTGAAAACAACAATGATTGAAAACATACCAATTATCAATACTGCAAGAGCTACTGGAAATTCTGGAACTGGGCTTGTATTGCTTACAAAAAATGTATTTGCAGAATCTTCAAACAATTGTGAGTTTTTGTCAATGTTGGCAGAATTGCTTGTCAGATCCAATGTGTACTGGTTTCCGCTGTCAAGAAAATAAATTATATTCTCACTTAGTGATGTAGAATTGTCTGCAGCATATTGTGTGGCAGAACTAATTGAAACTCGTACACCATCATTGTATCTATCAACAATTCCATTGTACACTAGCGTCTTTGAATCTGAATCTTGATGTGTCATCTCTTGGGCTATTGTGGCAAGAACATCATTATCAGAATGACTGTCTATTGCTTGCATTACATTTGGTGTTATGTATCTGTGATAAATTCCAAATGTGGCCAACTGGCTTTTGTCGTTGTTTGAAAATATGACCAGCGATTGGTTTGATACGCTTGGTGGCAAGTTGGCTAAAACTCCCCAGTTAAGAGGGGGCTGGATGGAAAAACCATAATTGCTATTTTTGTAACTGTTCGAATCTGCATATCTTTGCGCATCTGAAAATATGGTACTGGTATGATTTGTGGCATACGCACTACCTGTAGAAAAGAAGACTAGAGTTACTAGTGCAATTATTGGTATGGCGTATTTCATGTTTTTTCTCAAGATTGTGCTGTTATTTATTGTTCTAGATTTATCCAAATCACTTTTGTGAATATTGCTTTACGATGGGTAGGCAATTGTCTATTATTCTGAGTACCTCGGAGCGAATGACTTTTTTATCAATTGATGCCCAGACGGTATTTTTGCCTACTGCAAAAGAAATGGTCTGGACTTTTTCCCTTTCCTCCCACATGAATTGGACATCTCCTAGTTGTCTGTTGAACTGCGATGACATGCGTGTCTTGACTGCAAGGTGCGAGAATTGATCCGAAGTATTTTTTATGCTAAGTAATGGCTCGTGTCCTGGCCTTCTCTCGTATGCCATTATCTCTCCCTTGCTATCTATTACACCTACAAATCTGACATACATGCTAATTGCACGCATTTTTTTTACTATCATTTGGGCGTCTTTTTTGTTCAACACACACGTTCTGATTTTTTGCTATTTAACCATGTCTTATGCTGTAAGATATACAACTTGTCAAATGATAAAATAAAAAATTAAAACCACTATTGCATAAAGTCGCGCTTCATGCTCTTTGCAGCTTCTTGCTTTAGCTGTATTGCAAAAAAATTATCTGGTTCATAATCTAGTACCGTATCAAAGTATGCTACTGCTTCGTCATACTTGCCAAGGTGGGAAAGAGCAAGACCCTTGTTTATGAGTATGTTGACTTCTTTTGGCTGGGTCTCAAGAATTTTATCAAAACAATCTATTGCCTCACGATATTTACCAATGCTGTCAAGTGAATATCCTCTAAGTGATAATGCACCGGGATCATCTGGTGTTAATTTTAGGGCCTGATTAAAACACAAGAGCGCTTCTTCATGCTTGTTTGTATTGGGATTTGAAAGACACAGTCCTTTGTTGACAAGTGCTCCAAAATTACTTGGGTCTATCTTCAGTGACTTGTTATAGTATTCTATTGCATCATCAAATCGTAGTAACATTTGCAATGAAATTGCTTTATCGTATAGCAGTTCTGCGTTGTTTGGCTCTATATCCAAGGCCTTGTCAAGTTGTATCATTGCTTCTTCTTGGTTTCCGTCCTTTTGAAACCTGAGTGCTTTTTTGTGCAATGATGATACGGTGTCGCTTTTTGGGCTGGTACTAGATCTGCTCAATGGTATATCATTACGTCACCCCAATTGATAAAGATTCAAACCATGAATGCAGATCTTGGATCTCACATGACTTGCTGAGATTGGAAATGACCTTGACAATTATAATGAACTCTTGGAAAATAATGTCATCTTGGACAAAAACCGTAAAAAAACAATTAACCTATTTGCAATAGTTCTTGTATTGTTGGTTGCAGTTCCTGAAATTGTAGGCCATACATTATTTGACAAGGCGCATCCGGAAAACTCGTCTGTTGTTGCAGCACTTGCCCTTGCAAGTAAATTTCAAGTAAGCACGCACTCTAGTCCAATATGTCATCTTACAATTCAAAATGATTCTGATGTAGGAGTTGCAAGAGCAGTAGGTCTTCAGGGACAGTATGGAAACTTTACCTGTTCTAGTCCTAATTCTGGCTTGAAGTAATCTGATTTTAATTTACTTTGAAATCTTGCACTTTACTGTAATGTCTTTTACTGATGCATAATATGTGTAGCATAAAATTGCAATTGATACTAGCCTCAAGGGCGTTTCATAATTTGTAAGAAATGCAGTAGCAGTTCCACCTATTGTTCCAAAAATGGATATGGCAGAAAACCCAAGCGAGCCACAACTACATGCCCCTGCACTTGCACCAATGACAGGTCCCAAAAAACTAGCCCCTGATTTTTTTATGCCATTGTTTGTGACACGTATGCGGTATACACTAAAACTTGAAACAATTCCCGATAATATTGAGATTGCAACAATCAACACAAAGTCTACAATTGCATATGGTGGAACATAGAACACAAAGACTGGCGAGAGGAAAATAAATTCTGAAACTAGTGATAACAAAACAAACAATGCTGAAAATATTGCAACCGATAAGACAATGTATTTTTTCTTGGAGTATACTATCTGAAACGCTTCCTTGTGCAACATATTTTCAAAACACTCGGGAATTATTTAATGATGCTTTTGCAATTATGGTATAATGAGAAAGTGTTATCAGCTTACCTGTATGCGTACAGATAACGGTGGAGATAGCGCATTTGGATTTGCTATGCTCTGCCACACAAATATTTGTGCAGTATATGATCCTGGCATATTTGGCAGCCATGATTGGCCCAGGTTCAGAGTCTGTCTTGGAGTCATTGCACCTGTAATCCAGGATAGTGATACAGTTATTCCGTTATTGTCTTGTATCTGCACAAGGTATGCAAATGGTTGATCTTTATTTTCTTGGTTTGTAACATCTGCTACAACCTGTATCTGTTGGTTTACACTTACCTTGTCCAATGATCTTCCTTCGGAGTCCAAAATTTTTGCATTCTCTGAAACTACTTGTTCAAGTGGAGGGATGCTGGTACCTGCAATTGTTGTTGCAGTGATGCGTTGTTGATCAGACGGTGAATATGGAAGAGGAAGTGTAGTGTCTGTATATTCTGCAGTTACAGTATCTCCAGATGTTACATGCAGCCTGCTTCCTGCTGAACTCAAGTCTGTTGTAAAGTATACTGTTCCCTGGAAGACTCCAGTACTTGGACCAGTCTCAGTCATTGCAAGCTTGATTCCGCCAGAATCCGAATCTGACCAAACATTTGTATCAAATTTATCTACCGCATCTGGATTGAGATTCATGTCAGGATCGGTTATCTGTAATGTCGCTTGACTGTTGACAGGATAACTGGGCTGCAGCCATTGCACATTGCCTGTATTCCATCGAACTAGGCCAGACCCAGTAATGACGGTATCACGGTTGTATTCAAACGAAACAGTAACACCATCGTTTCTTGTACTTGGAAGAAATCCATTTGTTGGGCCGCATATGGGACTACACGTTGATTGAATTCCGGTAGGATTTGTTCCCTGTCCGTCTACTCCTGTTGGACCCTTCAATGTGGGGTCGCCAGTGAGTGTGACGTATCCGCCAAATATTCCAGTGTTTGGTCCTGTTTCAACTAGTCTATATGGTATGCTATTGCCGCTTGTGGATACAGTGATCTTGTCATCTGTAGTTACTCCAATCTCGTCAATTATGTTGGGGTCTGAGTTAAAGTCCGGCGCATAAATTGTAATGTATACGCGGTCAGTCCAGCTAAATGTTTTCTTGTTGAGCTGAATTGGTGATCCAGAATTTCCTGTGGATGTTGTTATCTGGCCTGACTGTGTTGTAGAAAATACATTTTGAGGTATGACAAGACATAGTATAATAATTGAAATGATGATAATTTTCTTCAAATTCTATCTAGTACAGTAATTAGACCATCATAAACATTGAGATACGTTGTACTATCTACAAAAATAGACACGTGCCAACTGCAAGTTTCTTATTAGGTGTCTTGAAATTTTTCAACACTTGGTAAAACTCTCACTTGTACGTGGTCCTCTCATTGCAGTAATAGGTTTGATTGCACTGGTACTAGGGGCCAACATGTTTGACATGGTGTATCAATCAGTAGAGCCGCTTCTTGGTTCTGCATCTGATATATTTACAGACAGGGAAATTCTTCCAAGTCAATTTATTAATTCTACAGTAGATTCTGGAAATCTAAAAGAACATAATGTGATAATAGTACATACAATGCCGTCTACTGGTTCAGTTAAACTAGAAGGTATAGACCCAAATGGAATGACATTTGAAAAAGAAAGCAAGGATGGTTTTTTGTATCATATAATACAAAGAAGCAATCAGGGAGGCCCGTATCTTATCAAAGTGCTTGATACTGGAAATCAACCAGTACGAATTACTGCTATAATGGGTGAAGACCCATTCTTGAGCAACAACTGTAGTACCACATATGGAATAAAGTGCAACATGGTGCAGATATCTGTGGGCATGGTAGTAATTGGCATTGTTGCATTAATTGTTGGAATTGCGATTAGCGCATATGACTTTAAAAAAGAATCAAAACAAAAGAATAACTCAACTTAATCTTGTTTGATGTACAAACATCTTGGCTTAGTTATAGTTCCAAGAACGAGAACCATCAATAGTCTTATCAAGTAACACCGCTATACTATTTCCATGGTAGCAAAAGAAGGCCCTCCAAAAGACTGGGACAAACTATGGATTGAGTATAACAAATCACTCAAGGCATGGATGCAATCTTTTGAATCTCTTCAAAAGGCAACAAAAGATGTCCAAACAAAATACAATGATGTCATGGCAAAGGCGCTCAAAGAATCTAGCGACAAGACGATGACTCAATTTACTGAGAGTTGGCAAAAGTCGATGAACAAAGCCGGAATTGACACATTCAAACAATTCGGTGACAACTGGCAGAAGGTATTCAACCAGTCTGGGATGGATCAAGTAAAGACATACGGCGACATGATGAACAAATTTGCCGAAACTTGGCAAAAGATGTGGAACAAGTAAAGCACATACCTATCATTTATTTTCAAAATCTTCTCTGACTGGTATTTGGGGGAAAATCTAGTTTTTGATGTAATGTTCTTTTTTGGACCCCTCTTGAGTCTGGTTTGCAAAGATCCAAAAAATTACTTGGTTGTTTTTGCACCAAAAATGGATCATTTTGAGCTCAAAAATCGATTTTAAAATAAAATTTGTTGCCAACTTTCTTAGCGATCCTAGCTAACAGTTCATTTAAGAGAAAGGTTTTTAATATTCGAAAATTTAGAACACACAAGTTGAATTCAAAAGTACTTTTCTCAATATTGGCAGTTATGTTGTTTTCTTTGGCAATATCTTCAGTTTCTGCATATGCTATGACTGGAATGACCGGAATGTCTACAACTCAAACTAGTGAAGCTACAGTGAATGAACAAACTGTTGTTACATTATCTGGTGAAGACTCTACTGATCCACACTTCCAAGCTATATCATACCAATGGCAACAATTGTCTGGCGACCCAGTGACTTTATCCTCAACTTCAGATGCAGATATTTCTCTTACAACTCCTACCGTTGATCCAGGCCAAGTGAAAGATCTCAAGTTCTCCTTAATTGTAACAAACCCTCAGGGGCTTACAAGCATTACAGCATTCACGCTACATGTTATTCATAACAATCATCCTCCGGTAGTAACCACTGATCATGAATTGACAGTGATGGAAGGAAGTGCAATGACTTTGATGGCATCTGCTAATGACCAAGATGGTGATACTATGACTTATGCATGGACTCAAGACGCTGGTTCAAATGTAACCTTGTCAAATCCAAATGAACTTACTACGATGTTTACCGCACCAGCAGTTAATTCTGGTGACAATTCTACTTTACACTTTACAATTACTGCAACTGACCCATATGGCGGTGTAGGTTCTGATTCTGTTCTTGTTCATGTTATTAGCGCATCTGTGTACAAACTTGCATCACTTGACTGTGGTCCTATAATTAGATCACATGAGGGTGGTAGCGCAACTTTGGTTGAATCAATTGAGAATCCATCCAATGCTCCTCTAACATATGAGTGGAATCAGGTATCTGGAATGCCAATTTCAATTTCATCTACAACAGATGTTTCACCAACAGTATCACTCCCAACTGGTTCAGGTGGTAGTGTATTTGCATTCCAATTGACACTTAATCAAGGCGGCTCTATTGTGGGAAGTTGTGAACAATATGTTTATGCTGCATATCCAGAACCAGGTGCTAGTCCAGTAGCT